>JAGYOS010000064.1 GCA_018399475.1 bacterium | reverse complement strand
CTCGGCGGCTCAAACCAAGGCGATTAAGGGAGTCGCCGGAAAAATGCGTTTAGACCTGGCCCAATTCAGAGAAATGGCAACTTTTGCCGAGTTTTCCTCAGATCTGGATAAAGCCACTAAGGCTCAAATTGAGAGAGGTAAAAAATTAACGGAGATTATCAAACAAGACCAAGGAGATTTAATGAAAATGTCCCATCAAACGCTTTCAGTGTTTGCAGCCAATGAAGGAGCTTTTGACAAAATAAAATCGGAGAAAGTTAAAAAATATGAAAAACAGTGGTTGGAAGTGGCTGAAGCAAAATTAGGTAAAATTATTCAGAAGATAGAAAAGAAAGGAGAATTAGACGAAAAAGACCGAGAAAAAATAAAGAAAGCTCTAGACGCTTTTGCTAAAAGCCAAGTCAAAAAAGAGGATTTAACCGAGATTGAAGATAAAGAAAAATTTTTTGAAAAAAAACTGGCAAAAGAGGAAGGGAAAAACGGTTCAAAAGAAAACTCTAAATAACATTAAAGAGTATAATGGCTCATTCTAAACAATTGCGTGCCAGATTAAAATCAATTCAGAATACTAGAAAGATTACCAAGGCAATGGAAATGATAGCCGCTTCAAAAATGAAACGGGTTATTTCACACGCATTGACTACTCGGGAATACAGTCAAACGGCGTGGGAGATTTTAATCAGAATCACGGAATCGGTGGAAACCAACCATCCCTTATTGGATCTTAGGGATGCCAGAAAAATTTGTTTAATTTTAATTACGCCCAATAAAGGATTGTGCGGGGGCTTAATTTCCCAATTAGCAAAAAAAGTTCTCTCCAACATCAAAAATCCTTACAATATGATGATCAACAGAATTTGGGGAGAAAAATTTCTTCCCAGAATTGATCCTGACGAGGCCGAAATAGATATAATCGCCGTAGGTAAAAAAGGAAGAGATGAAATGTTAAAAGCCGGCCAAAATCTGGTTGCTTCTTTTACCAATTTAAACGAGCAGGCTTCTCCCCGCGATGTGAATCCAATTGCCAAAATAGCTATCGACGGTTATACCGAAAGAAAATACGATAAAGTAATAATTGCTTATACCGATTTTATTTCCACGGTAGTGAATAAGCCTCGTTTAAGGCAAGTTTTACCAATTTCAAGGGAGGACTTGGAAAAACAATTGGAAGAATTAGGCAAAGGAATCTCCGAAAGAGAAGAAATGGAAGAAGTAAAACGAGAAGTGGGCCGCAGATACTACACTTTTGAACCAAACAGAAAAAGAATTTTGGATATGATTCTTCCTAAAATAGTTGCCGGCCAAATTTATCAAGCCTTTTTAGAATCTCAAGCCGCAGAATTTTCAGCCAGAATGCTTACTATGAAAAATGCCAGTGAAACGGCTTCCGACATGATTTATAATTTTAATTTACAATATAACCGAACAAGACAGTCAGCAATAACTTCCGAATTAGCGGAAATCAGTGGGGGTATGATTGCTTTAGAGTAACATGCCATCCCCGCCTTTGCCTGCCTGCCGGTAGGCAGGCGGGAAATTGTAAAAATTTATAATTTTTAACTTAACTTTATGACCGGTAAAATCATCCAAGTAATCGGGCCAATTGTAGATGTCTTTTTTGAAGGAGAACCTCCGACCATTTCTAACGCTTTAGAAGTAAATTTGGGAAAAGAAAAATTAATTTTAGAAGTTCAGCAGCACTTGGGAGCAGAGAGAATCAGGTCTATTGCCATGGGTTCCACGGATGGAATTAAAAGAGGCATGGAAGTAGTTGATACCGGAAAGCCAATCACTGTTCCGGTGGGAGAAGCAACTTTAGGAAGAATGTTTAATGTTTTAGGCAGTCCGATTGATGGAAAAGAGGAGGTTTCTCAAGAAAAAACTCTACCTATTCATCGGCCGGCTCCTAAATTTACCGATCAATCAACTAAAATAGAAGTTTTTGAAACGGGGATCAAGGTAATTGACTTGATCTGCCCTTTTATGAAAGGAGGAAAGGTGGGGCTTTTTGGAGGAGCAGGCGTTGGGAAAACGGTAATTATTCAAGAGCTGATTCATAATATTGCTTCCCAACACGGAGGTTTTTCGGTTTTTGCGGGAGTTGGAGAAAGAACTAGAGAGGGGAATGACCTTTACAGAGAAATGAAAACTTCCGGAGTTCTTGCCAATACCACTCTGGTTTTTGGCCAAATGAACGAACCTCCAGGTTCAAGAGCCAGAGTCGGACTCACCGGGCTTACCATGGCTGAATATTTTAGAGACCAGGCCGGCAAAGACGTTCTCTTTTTTATTGATAATATATTCCGCTTTACCCAAGCCGGCTCTGAAGTTTCAGCTTTATTGGGAAGAATTCCCTCCGCGGTAGGCTATCAGCCAACTTTGGCTGAAGAAATGGGATTGCTTCAAGAAAGAATCACTTCCACTAAGAAAGGCTCTATTACTTCTGTTCAGGCAATTTATGTACCGGCAGATGATATGACCGATCCTGCTCCGGCAACAACTTTCTCTCATCTTGATTCAACCGTTACTCTTTCCCGGTCTTTAACAGAATTGGGAATTTATCCGGCAGTTGATCCTTTGGATTCAAGTTCTTCTATTCTTGATCCTCAAATAGTTGGTCGGGAGCATTATGAGGTGGCTTTAGAGGTCCAGCGAATTTTACAGCGCTACAAAGACTTACAAGATATTATTGCTATTCTGGGCATGGAAGAATTATCCGACGAAGATAAATTAATTGTGAACCGAGCCCGCAAAATCCAGAAGTTCCTTTCCCAGCCGTTCCAAGTCGCCGAACAGTTTACGGGAATTCCCGGAGCCTATGTTACTAGAGAAGACACAGTAAGAAGCTTCAAAGAAATTTTAGAAGGGCGCCATGACGAAAAGAGCGAACAAGATTTTTATATGCAGGGTGGTTTAAAAGAAGAAAAAAGTAAAAAACAAAAAAAGACCGCAGGAAAAAATTGAAACAGAAAGAATAAATTTAAATTTTTTCTTTAGATTTTTATGCCTAAAGAGTCCAAAACGATTCAATTTAAAATTGTCACTCCGGAAAAAGTTGTTTACAGCGAAGAAGTAAGCAAACTAATTTTGCCGACGGCAGTGGGCCAGATTACTATTTTGCCGGACCACGAATCATTGATAGGTATTATAAAACCGGGAGAAATTTGTTTGGAGAAAAAAGCCGGCGGCGAAAAACTTTTTTTAGCTACTACAGAAGGCTTTATGGAGGTTGATAAAAATACGGTCAGGATTTTTTCCGATTCGGCGGAAAGAGTTGATGAAATGGACGAAGCAGCGATTTTAAAAGCTAAAGAGGAAGCCGAGGAAGCACTAAAAAATAAAAAATATATTTCTCGCTTAGATTTTATTGAAGCAGAAACAAAACTAAAGAAAGAGTTGGTTAAGCTGAGAGTATTGAGAAAACATAGAAGGAAGAGATAGAGAAATTATAAATTTTGGATTTTTGATATTGAATTTTTTTCTTTGATTTATAATTTAAAATTTATAATTTATAATTCTCCAAATTGTTTGACACTAACCAATTTATAGTTATAATGGAACGTGTGATTATTCTGCCGAGAAAGTTCTGAAAATTGTTTCTAAAAATAATTTTTTGTTCTAAGATAGCGGCTTAAAAAGCGGTTTTTATTTTTAAAAATTGCTTTTTAGGCCACAAAACGGACCTTAAAAATTTAATTTTTTTACGATAGTTGTTTGGAAATTGTGGCTAAGGACAACTATTGGGCAAATATGGTATTTAAGCAATTGCAATCAATTTATAATGCTTAATTTACAATAACCTTTGTAAATTAGCTAAAAACAACAATTGCGGTTAAAAGAGCAAATGGTGGATGCCTAGGTACAAAGTGGCGATGAAGGACGTAGCAGGCTGCGAAAAGTCTCGGGGAGCTGTCAAGCAAGCTTTGATCCGGGAATTTCCGAATGGGGAAACCCCCCGCTCACCCGCTTAAGTTTTTTAATATAGTACTCATCTAAAATTAATTTAGTATTATTTTATTTAAAAAATTTAGGCGGGTTGGGCGGGATTTTACTCTGAATTCATAGGAGTAAAAAGCATACTCGGCGAACTGAAACATCTTAGTAGCCGAAGGAAAAGAGAACAAAAGTTATTCCCTAAGTAGCGGCGAGCGAACGGGGAAAAGTCCAAACTCAGTTTTTTACTGAGGGTAATAAGTTCAATAGCGTTCAAACTGAAATTGTAAAAGTGGAATCTAATTGTACTTTTACAACTTTCAGTATGACGGAGTAATAAATATTAATTGTTAGCCGAAAATGCCTGGAAAGGCTTACCTTAGGGGGTAAGAGTCCCGTAGGCAAAAACAATTAACACTCTGAGTTATTTTATCTTGAGTAGCCTGGAACCAGAGAAATTCCAGGTGAATTTGCCGGTACTAACCCGGTAAGACTAAATACACTTTGTGACCGATAGTGAACAAGTACCGTGAGGGAAAGGTGAAAAGTATCCCGAAAGGGAAGTGAAATAGTTCCTGAAACCGTTTGCTTACAAAGAGTGGGAGCCCGCCCAAATTTTTTGATTATTTTAATTATGTTTGCGCTTTTAAATTTTTGTAAAATTTAAAAGCGCGATCAAAAAACTTGGGCGGGTGACCGCGTGCTTTTTGCAGAACGAACCAACGAGTTGACTTTAATGGCTTGGTTAATCCGTCTAGGCGGAAGAGCCGTAGCGAAAGCGAGTCTTAATTGGCTTTCGTCATTAGAGTCAGACCCGAATCCGAGTGAGCTAGCCATGGCCAGGGTGAAGCCGCTTTAACAAGCGGTGGAGGCCCGCACCCAAGCGCCGTTCAACACGCTGGGATGAGCTGTGGTTAGAGGTGAAATTCCAATCGAACTCGGCAATAGCTGGTTTTCTCCGAAATATATCTCGGTATAGCCGTCGGATAGTTGATATTGGAGGTAGAGCACTGAATGAGCATTCATGACTTTTGTCTAGAGTGCTCAAACAAACTCCGAATTCCGATATTCAAGTCCGGTGAGTTAGTAAGTGAGGGCTAAGCTTCATTTACGAGAGGGAAACAGCCCAGACCATTAGTTAAGGTCCCTAAATCTATGTTAAGTGGGAAAGGATGTGGAACTTCCCAAACAGCTAGAAGGTTGGCTTAGAAGCAGCCATCCTTTAAAGAGTGCGTAACAGCTCACTAGTCTAGTCGTTCCGCGCCGAAGATATAACGGGGCTAAACATAGTACCGAAACTATGGCCCGCCCAAATTTTTAGGATTAACGTTTGAGATAAAGAATATATGTATTATGTCTATATTTTACATTCAAAGAAGGAACAGAAATTCTATTATGGATATACAGATAATCTGAGAAGAAGAATTAGAGAACATAAAACAATTAAGAAAAGTTATAAACTGGTTTATTATGAAGGTCATCTGATAAAAAAAGATGCGCTGGAAAGAGAAAGATATTTTAAATCAGGATGGGGAAGAAGATATGTAAAAAAAATTCTTAAAAATTATCTCAAAATAAATAGGTAAATCCTAAAAATTTGGGCGGGGGTAGGAGAACATTCCATACGCCGTGAAGCTAAAATGTGAGTTTTAGTGGAGCTTATGGAAGGGAGAATGTTGGTATAAGTAACCGCAAGAAAGGTTAGATTCCTTTCCACCGAAAACCTGAGGTTTCCTGGGCGATGATAATCAGCCCAGGGTTAGTCGGTCCTAAGGCGAGGCTGAAAAGCGTAGTCGATGGGCACAAGGTTAATATTCCTTGACTTAAATCTAAGTTGTAGCAAAGTGCGAAGCCAGCTAACTTGAGCGTCTTAATGGATTGACGTTTCTTTACCTTTTTAAGGTAAGGAAAAATGTGAAACGCAAGTGGAACAAATTTAAGCGAATCGGCTTCCCGGAAAAGCTTTGTGAAATTATTTAGGTTTAATCCGTACTTAAACCAACACAGGTAGGTAGGGCGAGTAGCCCAAGGTGAACGGGAGAACCTTCGTTAAGGAACTCGGCAAAACAGCGGCCGTAACTTCGGGATAAGGCCTGCCGACAGTGTGCTGAATGGTGAATGTAAAATTTTATCTAAATTCAATCTTTTAATGAATTTAGGAAAGGAGGGAAAAAATTTTAATGGTAAGAGTGGGTTTAACATTAATGTTCAAAAAAGGAGGAGAAATATGAAGAAACGAACAAAGGAAATAAAGAACATTATGATTAAATGTTTTTCAACTTGTATTCCAACCATTTTAGAGATCCCCTTAATAGGATTTCTAATTTGGTCAACAGTTTTATTTCTCTGTGCCCTAACAAGTTTTTCTTGTTAGAACTGGATTAAAACTGGAATACAAAACCCACAATAGCCCGAGCGGAATATTTTCCAGTTCGGGTTCACCATTCAGCGCATTAGTCGGCCTCAGTTAAAGACTCCAGGCGACTGTTTATCAAAAACACAGGTCCCTGCTAACCCGTAAGGGGATGTATAGGGGCTGACCCCTGACCAGTGCCGGAAGGTTAATAGAAGCGGTTAACGCCAATTCTTGAAGCCCCGGTGAACGTCAGCAATAACTATAATTGTTCTAAGGTAGCGAATTTCCTTGTCTGGTAAGTTCAGACCTGCACGAATGGGGTAACGACTTGGAGACTGTCTCAACGAAGGACCCGGTGAAATTGCAGTAGCGGTAAAGATGCCGTTTGCCTATGGAAAGACGGAAAGACCCCGTGGAGCTTTACTACAGCTTGATATTGATCTATACGGCTCATTGCTCAGAATAGGTGGGAGGCTTTGAAATTTATCTTTTGGGATAAATTGAGCCGCCAGTGAAATACCACCCTGTGAATTGTGTGGATCTAACCTTGAGCTGATGTTTAGCTATTTTCTGGGGATTTCTTATTATTTTTTATGATGAAATTTGCCAGTGGTAACTAAACACCAGCTCGGGAACAGTGTCTGGTGGGTAGTTTGAGTGGGGCGCTCGACTCCTAAATTGTAACGGAGTCGTTCACAAAGGTCGGCTAGGCCCGGATGGAAATCGGGCCGATAGCGCAAAAGCAGATGCCGGCTTTACTGCAAGACTTATAAGTCGCGCAGTCGCGAAAGCGGGATTTAGTGATCCGACCGTAGATCGTAGGATCGCGGAAGCTCAGCAGATAAAAGTTACCCCGGGGATAACAGAGTAGTAGCCTCCGATAGCTCATATAGACGAGGCTGTTCGCTACCTCGATGTCGGCTCATCACATCCTGGGGCTGAAGTCGGTCCCAAGGGTATGGCTGTTCGCCATTTAAAGTGGTACGCGAGCTGGGTTTAGAACGTCGTGAGACAGTTCGGTCCCTATCTG
>JAGYOS010000063.1 GCA_018399475.1 bacterium | reverse complement strand
ATTGCCCGCTCGGGACAAACCTCAATACAATTATAACACTTAGCGCATTTGCCGGGATCTACTTTAGGCTGATTGCTCCTCCAGGATCCGGTTTTATTTTCTCGGGAATTCCCCGGCTCCAATATAATGCCGCCGAGGGGAATTTCTTTCCAAGATTTTAGTTCCATAGAATATAATTAAAGCGAACCGAAATAAAAAATATCTACAAATTATAATAGCCTTCCTCCAGGGCTTTCAAAGTTTCTTCCGTAGCTTCATCTCCCAATTTATTTGAAAACTTTTTACGAATAATTTTAGCCACACTTTCCAGAGAAACAAATTCGGTAACTTTAATCAGCCGGCCAATAAGCGGAATGGTTGGATGAACTTTATTCTTAAAAGCAGAAATTATTTCAAAAGTATCTACAAGTTGAATTTTCTTGCGGCATTTTTTTCCCGCCGGGAATTTTTCCAAAAGTTCTTGCAGATTTACAGAAGAATTGATAATCAAAAAAGGGCAACCGGATAAAAAATCCAAAATAGCTTGGGAGGTAAGTAATGCATCGTCCAGAATAACAACCGCTTTAGGCAACCTAATAGGCTCCCTGGTAATAATTCTTTGAGAGTTTACCCTTAGGAAAGAATAAACGGGAGCACCTGTTCTTTCAGGACCAAATTCGGGATAAGCTTGAGCATAATCCCCAGATTCAATAACGGCTTGAGCCAAGAGCATCGCCATGGTTTTAGCTCCTTGGCCTCCGCGCCCATGGATAACTAATTGAAACATTTTAAACTAAAACAAAATTATTTTATTTTTATGTTTTCTTGAATGCCAAAAACCTCCTTAGAACCTAACCGCCTTACAGCCATTTATTTTTTATTTCCGTTTTCCAAATATTCAAAACCAACTCTAGTTGGAATTTCCTAATTCTTCTTCAATAATCTGAGTTAGACCTTCTTCCGTAACAGAACCTCCGAAAAATCTATCGCCGATAAAAATTGCAGGAGTTCCGCCTAAAGCAAAATCTTCCGCCACTTTTATGTCAGCTTCCACATCAGCTGCATGTTTTTCCGAACTCAAACATTCTTTAAATTCTGCCGCATTAATCCCTGCAGTATTAGCCAAAGGCGTAAAGGTTTCTTTTTCAGCTCCGGTTTCGCCCCAAACTTCTTGTTTGTCAAAAAGAATTTTACTCATTTCCCAAAATTTACCCTGGTCATTGGCACAAAGACTTGCCAGCGCAGCATTTAAAGCCCCGGGATGAATACTGGAAAGAGGGAATTGATAGAAAGAAACTTTTAGTTTATCTTCATATTTCTCATAAACTTTCCTGAAAATTTCATCAAATTGTTTGGAGTAGGGGCACTGGAAATCACCGAAAACAATAACTTCCAATTCAGCGTCCTTATTTCCTAAAATATCAGAAGATGATTCAAAGTCGGGAAGAACAAGATATTTCCCATAAGGTATCCCCGCCAAAGAATTATTTAGAACAAAAAGATCATCTTTCTCAATTAAAACTTGCTCTGCTTGTTCATAGAAAAGAGAATCTTTAATTTCTTTCTTAAAAATAAAAGCCGGAATTGCCTTCAGGCTAAATTTATCCATAAG
>JAGYOS010000062.1 GCA_018399475.1 bacterium | reverse complement strand
GCGGGAATGACAAATGTCGCGTGGATGACATTTGACTTGCCACTCTTAAATTATTTATATCAATTCAAGATGAAAAAAGTTTTAAATAAAATATTAGAAGATCTTAAAAAAGAAACGAAGCTTGATTTTAATTTTAAAGTTGGCTATCCGGCAACTAAAGAGTTCGGTCATTATTCAACCAATTACGCTTTGGTTTTAGCTAAGCTCACGAAAAAGAATCCTCAAGACTTAGCTGAGGAAATAGCGGGAAAACTGGCTGGGAAAAAAGATTTTTCCGAAAGGTTTAAAATTCAAGTTGTTAAGCCGGGTTTTATTAATTTTTGGCTAAAAGAGAAAGCTTTTTTAGAAACATTGACTGAGATTTTAAAAGCCGGGACCAATTACGGCCGTTCAAAAATTCTTGCCGGTAATAAAATTATGGTGGAATACGCTCAGCCAAATCCTTTCAAAGCTTTTCATATCGGGCATTTAAGAAATATTATTATGGGGGAGTCTCTGGCTGTAATTTTGGAAAATGCCGGGGCAAAGGTTATCAGAACCAATTATCAGGGAGATGTCGGTTTACACGTGGCTAAATGCTTCTGGGGAATGGAAAAAGGCCAAAGGCCTTCTGAATTAGATTTGGAGACGGTTGATGGTAGAATAAATTATTTGGCCGATTGCTATATTGCCGGAGCTAAAGCTTATAAAACAAGTGCGAAAGCTCAAACGGAAATCCAAAAAATTAATAAGGAAATTTATTCCATGACTGGGAAGATAAAGAAAGAATGGGAAGAAAAAAGACGCTGGAGTCTGGATAAATTTGAAGAAATTTTCCAAAGGTTGAATGTTAATTTCGACCGTTACTATTTTGAGTCCGAAATGTTCCAAGCCGGGCTTAAAAAATGTCGAGAAGCTGAGAAAAAAGGAATTTTAATTGAAGATGACGGCTGTTTGATTTTTGACGGCGGTAAATTTAATTTGAATAAAAGAGTTTTTGTAAATAGAAGGGGACTGCCCACTTACGAAGGGAAGGAACTAGCTCTGGCTTTCAAAGAATTTACCGATTTTGGGAAGCTAACCCGAGCCATTCATGTCGTTGCCAACGAACAGCTTAATTTTTTTCGGATAACTTTTTTAGTGGAAAAATTGCTTAACGAAAAATTATTTGACGATAAACAATTTCACTTATCTTATGGTTTGGTTAATTTAAAAGACGGCAAAATGTCCTCCCGAGAAGGCAATGTTATTCTAGGGGAAGAAATTATTAAAAAAGCGGAAACTAAAATTGCGAAGTTATTAAAGGAAGAAAGCGGAACGGAAGAAGAGAAAAAGGAAATTATTAAAAAAGTGGCGGTGGGAGCAATCAAATATTCTTTCTTAGCGGTTAATCCTTCTAAAGATATTAATTTTAATTTAGAAGAGAGCATTAAAATGGAGGGTCGCTCGGGACCCTATGTGATTTATAGTTACGTGCGGGCGGTTAATTTATTAAAGAAACTTCAAAAGGCAGGCTATAGTTTGGAAACCGGAAATTTCAAGGAAAATATTCTTTGTCCAAAAGGTAAGAATTTGATTTATTTTTTGTCGAAATTTCCCGTTCTGGCTGAAGAAACCGCCGAAAACTACCAATTGGCGGCAGTTGCCGATTATGCTTATAAACTGGCTAATACTTTCGCCGTTTTTTATGATGGCTGCCCGGTTTTAGAGCAGGAAGATAAAGAATTACAAAAAATTCGGATTGGGCTGGTCAGCGCTTTCAAAGAAACGATTGGAAGATGTCTTGATCTATTGGGGATTGAAAGACTGGAGAAGATGTAACCAGGTCACCTTTTAAAAAATTTCAAGATTCTTTAACTATTTTAAAATTTATGTCCGGTCATTCAAAATGGTCCACCATTAAACATAAAAAAGCAGCCAGTGATGCAAAAAAAGCCAATGTTTTTACGAAATTAGCGGGAGATATTACCATAGCTGCTCGTGGTGGAGGAGACCCGAAAGCTAATTTTAAATTGCGGTTGGCTATTGAAAAAGCAAGAGCGGTTAATATGCCGAATAAAAATATAGAAAGAGCTATTCAAAGAGGAACGGGAGAAGGGAAGGAAAAATCTCAGATTGAAGAAACCGTTTTAGAAGCTTACGGTCCCGGCCAAGTTGCCCTGTTAATCAAGGTAGCCATGGAGAATAAAAATAAAGCTTTAGCGGAGATTAAAACTATTCTACAGAATTACAATGGTAAGTTTATAGGAGATAGAAGTATCGGCTGGCAATTTAAAAAGACAGGCATTATAGTTATTGATAGTGGAGGTTTAGATCAAGATAAGTTAGAGATGATTTTAATTGAAAGCGGTGCGGAAGATTACCGGCAAAAAGACGGCAACCGCTATGAAGTTTTTGTCGCTCCGCATGATTTAAAAAAGGTAAGTAATAAACTGGAGCAAGAGTTAATTGAAGTAGCAGCTGAAGATTTGGGCTATCTGGCAAAAAATACGATTGAGCCGGATAAAAAAGCAAAAGCTGATTGCAAGGTATTAATTGAAGAATTGGAAGGAAATGATAATGTATTAGCTGTTTTTAATAACATGAAAAATTAATTACGCAATTAATTACGTAATTAAAAAAAGAGGGGGTGTGGTGTCAATGGTAGCACAGCGGTCTCCAAAACCGCCAGTTGGGGTTCGAATCCCT
>JAGYOS010000061.1 GCA_018399475.1 bacterium | reverse complement strand
CCCCTTTTTTGATTAGTTTGCCACTGGGAACTTTATCTGTTGCTTCATTCTCTGCCGGAAAATCAACCAATTCAACTAAAGCCATTGAAGCTCCGTCACTTTCACGAAAAGGCTTTTTCATTATTCTTAAATAGCCTCCTTCTCTTTTTAAACAAGCGGGAGCGATAACTTCAAAAAGTTCTTTAGAGGCTTGTTTGGAGATCTTTTTGCCCGTTAACCTAATCCTGGCTGCATTTTTAAGCTTAGCTCCGGTAATAATCTTTTCCGTGTAGGGCTTCATCTCTTTGGCTTTTGCCAAAGTGGTTTCTATCCGCTTATTAATAAACAAAGCGGCAGCTAATCCCGACAACAAAGATTCTCTTTGAGCTTTTTCTCTACTTAGAATTCTTCTTTTTTTTAAATTTCTCATTATTCCAAAGCTTAATCTTCAAATTAACCTTTTAAAACCAAACCAAAGGCTCCGATAATTTTCTTGATTTCTTTAATTCCTTTTTCTCCCATTCCCTCCAAGGCGCTTAACTCCTCTTCGGATTTTTCCTTGATCTTGCCCAGCGTATCTATGTCATTTTCTTCCAAAACTCCTCTAATCCTCTTGGAAAGACCCAGTTTATCAACTTCCAAATCTTCTTCGGCCGTATCAGTCAGGTTTTCTTCCGGATCTTCCGATTGTTTTTTCTCAAGATTTAAAACTTTCTCTCCTTCTCGGCTTTCTTGTTTTTCCCTTTCAGCAAGTTCTTTTTCGGTTTCAGCCGCTATTTTTATCTCATCAGCTTGGGCCAAAACAGAAAATTGCTTGGCTAAAATTTTAGCCGCTTCCTTGAAAGCTTCTTCCGGTTCAAGGCTGCCATCGGTTTCAATTGTAAAAGTAATCTTGTCAAAATCCGTCCTTTTCCCCACTCGCATATTCCTAACTTCATAATTTACTCTCTTGATGGGAGTAAACAGTGCGTCAATGGTAATTGCGCCGACTTCTTTTTCTTCTTCTCCTCTTTCTTCGGAAGGAGAGTAGCCAACGCCTTTCTGGACGGTCATTTCCATTTCCAATTTCGCTTTGGCATTAGTCAGAGTGGCAATAGGCACGTCGGGATTAACTATCTTTAAGCTGGACGGCGTTTTAATGTCAGAACCTTTAACTTCTTTCTTGCCGCTAACTTTAAGTTTTAATTTTGTTTCTCCTTCTTTTAGAGAAGAAAAGCGGAGATTTTTAACATTTAAAATAATTTGGATTAAATTCTCTTTGATGCCGGGAATAGTGGAGAATTCATGGTCCGCTCCCGCGAATTTTACTTGGGTGACAGCATAGCCGGGAAGGCTGGAAAGCAAAGCTCTTCTTAAAGCGTTGCCTAAAGTATTGCCGTAACCGGGATAACAGCCTTGTATTACAAAAACGGCTTCAAATTTATCTCCCTTTACATAACGCGGTTTTTGGGGAAGAGTAATTTTTTCCATGGATATTTTTTATAAAGATTAATTTATAATATAAATAAAAGCGATTTTTTAACGGCTGTAATATTCTATAACCATTTGAATGCCTCCACTATTGCCTGTTTCTCGCAAACCGGGAACGCCGAGAACTTTAATGACGCCTTCTTTATAATCAAAATAAACCCAGTTATTCTTGGCGTCTTTTTTAGAAGCGCTCTTGATTTTTGTAGCTATAAAAGTTTTTTTCAGCTTGCTGTCTTTAATTTTAATCTCGTCTCCGGCTTTTAATTCGTAAGAAGGCTTGTTAACACTTCGGCCACCGATTGAGAAAAACCCGTGGGAAACCATTTGGCGGGCCTGCCTCCTGGAATCCGCCAATTCAGAACGGTAAACGATATTATCCAAACGCATTTCCAGCTTTTGCAACAATAATTCTTCCGTATTGCCGGCTTTATTTTTAACTTTATTGAAGTAGTTCTTCAACTGCTTTTCCTTGATTCCGTAACCTCTCTTGATTCTTTGCTTGACGGAAAGCTGCATCCCGTATTCAGTCATTCTCTTTGTCATTTTATTGCCATGCTGTCCGGGAGGATAATTCTTTTTTACCATAGCGCACTTGGGTAGAAAACATCTTTCTCCTTTCAGAAAAAGTTTTTCTCCCGCCCGGCGGCATTGTTTACAACTTGGACTTGGCATAAAAAAATTTATTAATTTAAACTCTTCGCATTTTCTTGGAACGGCAACCATTATGCGGAACCGGCGTAGTATCTTTTATGGAATTAACCTTCAAACCGTTGTTGCCCAAAGCTCTTACTGCCGCTTCTC
The DNA here is from genome assembly GCA_018399475.1 of bacterium. GTDB lineage: Bacteria > Patescibacteriota > Minisyncoccia > CAIUEV01 > JAHKAQ01 > M55B174. The sequence continues at coordinate 1,450 of JAGYOS010000061.1, read as the reverse complement.
TGCCTCCACCCACTCCTTTAACAAAAACATCCACCTCTCTTAAACCGGTTTTGGCGGTATTTTCAACCACTTTGGCGGCCACTAAGGTAGCTGCATAGGGAGTTGCTTTTTTGGCGCCCCTAAAACCCAAGGAACCCGCCGTTGCCCAACCTAAAACGGCTCCATTTAAATCAGCAATGGTTACTGTTGTATTATTATAAGAGCATTTAATAAAAGCTTTGCCTCTAACAATTCTTCTCCGACTGTCTTGTTTTTTAAAATAGGTCGGCTTTTTTTCATCTTCAACAGTTTTTTCAACTTCTTTCTCAACCGGTTTTTCGGTTTTCTCAATCAGTTTTTCCTTTTTTGCCGGTTTTCCCTTTTTCTTGGGCTGGACCGCTTCGGTTTTATCTTTTTCAACCTTAACAGCTTCAGACTTAGCTTCAGTTTTGAGAATTTTTTTATCCATAAATTATTTAGAAGATAAAAACAAAAAATATTAAGTTTTCTCAATTGATCTTTTACCCGAACCCATTGTCTTCCTCACGTTGCCTCGCACGGTTCGGCTATTGGTCTTTGTCTGTTGGCCTCTTGCCGGCAAATTTCTAGCATGGCGTCCGCCCCGATAAGACCCGATATCTTTCAATCTTTTAATATTCGCCAAGATATCATGCCTTAATTCTCCTTCTACTCTATATTTGGCTTCAATTTCCCCTTTCAAATTATTAAGCTGTCCGGCTGTAAGCTCTCCGGTCTTTGTTTCTTTATCAATACCCGCTTTTTCTAAAATCTTGCCACTTAAAGAACGGCCTACCCCGTAAATATAGGTTAAAGCGATTTCTATTCTTTTGTTCTCGGGGATATTCACCCCAACAATTCTGGGCATAAAATAAGCTTAAATTTAATTTAGCCTTGCCTTTGCTTATGCTTTGGATTTTTCTTGCAAATAACATAAACATGCCGGCCCCGCCGAACTATTTTACAATCTTTGCATTTTTTCTTGATAGAAGCTTGAACTTTCATAGCTATAATCTCTGTTTTATTCTGCCTTTGGTTAAATCATAAGGGCTCATCTCAACCAAAACTTTATCGCCCGGAAGCAATTTAATGTAATGGACCCTCATTCTGCCTGAAATATGGGCCAAAATTTCATGGCCGTTTTCCAGTTTCACTTTAAAGGTTGTATTGGGGAGAGCTTCAACTATCTCTCCTTCCAATTTTATCAGTTCTTTCTCCATAAATATAAAAAGAGCGGTACTAATTATCGGGGATTACTTCCTAACATACCTAGTTTAATGCGGATTAACTTTCGTTTGATGACCCCTCTTTGTTTATTACGGTGATATTAGCAGAAAAAGAGTTGGGATGTCAATACAGGGCGGGAATTATGAGTTATAAGTTATAAGTTATTAAAAAGTAATGTCATTCCTGTAGATGTTAGGTAATTCGTTGACAGATATGTCATCCCCGC
>JAGYOS010000060.1 GCA_018399475.1 bacterium | reverse complement strand
AATATTTTTAGTAAGGAAAGCAATTCTGAAGAATTCGGAATGCTTTCCTTTTTTATTTTTAAGAGGTCTGCTTGGCAAATAAATCGCCGGATTTGCCTAAGCGAATTTTCCGCTGGGCAAATTGGCTGAAATATGCTAAAAAAGGATGAGAATTTTGAGAAAGCTCTTTAAAATTTTAGGGAAGGAGGCAAAAATGATAAAAGAACGTTTGGGAAGAATAGCTGAAATAATGAAAAAAATAACCGGTATTACTCCGAAGGGTTTTATTCGGACTTACAGTATAAATTTAAATTTCTGTTTTGGATATACTGAAAAAGGAGTGAGTTTTAAATTTTATGCTCCTTCTGATAATTTTTTAATGCTTCAGGTATCATCAGAGGACCCAGATCTTATTGCCGTTTTTACTGAGGCTTTGGGATACCAACCCTGTTTTCATTACATTAATGAGACTCGTTTTTTTGTTTTTGAATGGGTAGGGGGGAAAAAAGATGATCGCTTAAAGGTATTGGAAGAAGAACAAAACAAAGGGAATATTCTAAAATTGAAAACTCCATATAATTAAGCGCTAATCAAAAATCACTTGAATTAAAGGGCTGTCTGCTAAAAAGACAGCTCTTTTTATTTGATTATTAATTACAAATTAACAATCAAAAATCTAAGGAACTTTATTAAAAGAGGGGAAAGTGATTTAATAAAAAATAAGGAAATGTTGAATTACGTAATTAATTACTTACCATAAAAAATAATTTAATTTATGTCTCAATACTACAATTCTCAGCGAGCGAGAAATCTTTTTAATCCTCACTCAAAAGATCCCTTTAAGTTAAGCCGTTCCAAGTTGGAATTATTTATGAACTGCCCCCGCTGTTTTTATTTAGATCGTCGGTTGGGAGTGAGCCAACCTCCGGGTTATCCTTTCAATCTCAATTCCGCGGTTGATTTTTTATTAAAGAAAGAATTTGATATTCACCGGGCTGACAAGACTGCTCATCCCTTAATGGAAACTTATAATATTAAGGCTGTTCCTTTTGAGCACAAAAAAATGAATGAATGGAGAGATAATTTTAGGGGCGTTCAATATCATCACCGGCCGACTAATTTTATTATTACCGGTGCTGTGGATGACATCTGGGTTAATCCCCAAGGAGAATTAATAGTAGTGGACTATAAATCAACCAGTAAAAATGGAAAGATAACCGAGCTGAACCAAGATTGGCAAATCAGCTACAAAAGACAAATGGAAATTTATCAATGGCTTTTGAGAAAAAATGGTTTTAGAGTTTCCGCTGCCGGTTATTTTGTTTATTGTAATGGCAGAACCGATAAAAAAGCTTTTGACGGACGTTTAGAATTTGAAGTGACCTTAGTTAAATACGAAGGGAACGATGATTGGGTTGAAGAGAAAATTATTGAAGCTCATAAATGTTTAATGAGTGATAAATTGCCGAAATCCAGCCCGGATTGTGATTTTTGCGCTTATCGGGTAGCAGCCAAGAGAGTGGAGAAACCAAAAGGAACTACCCCTTTATTTTAGTTTTATAATAATTATTTCTTCTAGCAAACTTATTTGGATTAAATGTTTCACGTAAATCAGTTTTTTAGTAATTGTTATTTCAAATTAAAGAGTGAAAGTTTAGTCCC
>JAGYOS010000059.1 GCA_018399475.1 bacterium | reverse complement strand
TCCAAAACTTTTTTGATCCCGGCCGCTATTTGCAAAGGGCTGTTTTGATCTACAAAATTGGCTTGCTCCCGATATAATTCCGTGAAAACTTTAATTTTGGAAACTACGACAGGGACACCTAGAACTAAGGCTTCTAAGACCGTCCTGCCAAAACCCTCCGCTAAACTTACGCAAACCAAGCATTGAGCTTGGCTGATTAAAAATATTTTTTCTTTTTCCTCCAAATAGCCAGTCTCTTTAATATCGCTTTGCCAAACTGAAGCCGCTATTTTTTTCCTAATTGAAAAATAACCATAACCTTGATTGCCTAACAGCACCAATCTAAGATTTTCATTCTTCCGCTTAATCAAATTAAAAGCCTCAGTCAGCTTTTCAATATTTTTCCTTTTTTCCAAACTGCCTACATAGATTAAATAAGGCTGCTCCACCAATTTTCTTAAAGCGGGCCTTATTTTTTCCTCGGGAATAAATTGCTTCAAATTTTTTTTAACTCCCTGGTAGACAACTTTTATTTTTCCGGGATTGGTTTTATAAAATTCAACCGCTTTTTGAGCAGTTGTTTGGGAAACAGCTAAAATTTTATCCGCTTTAGCCAAACTTTTTCTCAAAAGCCATTCATTAACCCATCTTCCCAAGAAAGAATAACAATGAGGAACTTCTTTCATTTCAAGGCCATGGAGAACATAGACCGTCTTTTTACCGAGAAGTAAAGGAAGGGCATGACTGGGACTAAAAAATAAATCTACGCCCAGAAAATGAGCTTTGAAAAAAAGGCCCAATTGGCTCCAAAAAAAAGGGAAAAAGCGAACCGGACAAAAACTCCAATTGGCAGGCATCTTTTTAGCAAAAGATTCCACGGCTTGACCGGGTTTCACAAAAAGAATTATCTTCTGGCCGGCCAAAAGATATTCGTTGTCAGCCAAGGCTGTTAAAAGCTCCCGGGCATATTCTCCTATTCCGCTTCTTTTTTCCATAAAAGCTCGAGAAGCGTCAATCCCAATTATCATTAGCCTTTAGTAATAATACTTTTTTTATAAACATCAAGATTATCTAAAACTTTGGCAGCTCCTCTTGAGACACAAAGCAGAGGATCGTCAGCCACGTAGCAAGGCACCTCAACCGAACGAGAAACCAGTTGATCCATATTTTTTAATAAACTACCCCCGCCTGAAAGAATAATCCCCCTATCAATAATATCAGCTGCCAATTCCGGCGGAGTTTCTTGAAGCACTTCTTTAATGGCCCGCACAATTTCCCCTAATTCATCAGAAACGGCTTCCGTGGTTTCATTCGTTTTTAAAACAATTGTTTTGGGAAGGCCGGCCATCATATCTCTCCCCTTAATTTCTATTTCTTCCTCTTTGTTCCGAGCCAAGGCACTGCCTATTTCAATTTTAATTTTTTCCGCCGTTTGGTCTCCGATTGCCAAAGCATATTTTTTTCTGACATATTCTTTTATCGCATCATCAAATTTATTGCCCCCTACTCTGCTGGAAGTGGCCGCCACCACTCCGCCTAAAGAAATTACCGCCACTTCCGTGGTTCCTCCGCCAATATCAATTATCATATTGCCCGAAGCTGAATCAATGGGAATATTGGCTCCCATGGCAGCTAGAATAGGCTCTTTAACAACATAGGCCGCTTTAGCTCCCGCTTCCAGCGTAGCATTGATAACCGCTCTTCTTTCAGTGGAAGTTATTCCCGCCGGAATGGAAATCACAACCTCCGGCCGAAAAAACCTGAATCTGCCACCCACCTTATCTATAAAATAACGCAACAAAGCTTCCGTGATTCTAAAATCAGCTATTACTCCGTCTTTCATTGGCCGGGAAGCTAAAATTAATTCAGGTGTTCGGCCGATCATCTTTTTGGCCTTTTCTCCAATAGCTAAGATTCTATTGTCTTCAATTGAAACGGCAACCACTGAAGGTTCATTAAGAATCGTCCCTCTACCGGGTACTGAAATTAAAGTATTGGAAGTGCCAAGGTCAATGCCGATTTTCTTGGTAAACATTTTGGAAATTATAAGTTATGAGTTATAAGTTATGAGTTATAAGTTATAAGTTATGAGTTGTGTAAGTCTAGAGCCTTGAATTAGAAATTAAGAGTATAAATAATAGAGAATTCCTCCTTAACTCATAATTCATAACTCATAACTTATAACTATAAAAATCTAAAGCTCTTGTTCTTTATCTTCTCTCAATAGCAGCTCCTATTTTTCTTAAACGCTTCTCAATATTTTCATAGCCTCGGTCAATAATTTCAGCGTTATCAATAATACTTTCCCCCTTGGCTAACATGGCTGCCAAAATTAAGGTAATGCCGGCCCTAATATCAGGGCTTTCAATATGCTTGCCCAAAAAATTAGTCGGTCCGTTAACCACTACTCGGTGGGGATCGCAGATTACAATATCCGCTCCCATCCTATTTAAAGTATCTGTAAAAAAAAGACGTCCTTCAAATATCGGATCGTGAATCAAACTTACTCCTTCAGCTTGAGTCATCAATAATGTGTAAATAGGCTGTAAGTCAGTTGCAAAACCGGGATATTCGTGAGTCTGAATGGAAACCCCCTTAAGCCTTTTTTTCAAGGGAATAGTTCTAACCGTATTTTCCCCAATTTCTATTTTAGCACCCGCTTCTTCCAATTTATCCCAAAGAGTTTCCAAATGACCGGGGTTACAATTTTTAATTGTTAAATCGGCGTTGTTCATTATCCCCAACATGGCAAATGTTCCCGTTTCAATTCTGTCCGGAATAGTTTTAAAAAAACCGCCTTTTAATTTCGTTACTCCGCTAATCTTTAAAGAGTTGGTTCCAATCCCTCTGATTTTAGCTCCCATTTTAACCAGACACTTGCAAAGGTGAGCCACTTCCGGTTCCATGGCAGCGTTGTCTATAACGGTATCGCCCTTGGCTAAAACAGCCGCTAAAACTAAAGCCTCCGTGCCGGTTACACTGATTTTAGGCAAAAATATCTTGGCTCCTTTTAATTTTCCTTTGGTTTCCAATTCATACTTGGAGTCGGTTCTTTTTACCGTCACTCCCATTTTTTCAAAACCTCTCAGAAAAAAATCAATCGGCCTTTTTCCTATTACATCTCCTCCCGGATGAGGGATAATAAATTTGCCTTTCCTCGCCAAAAGCGGTCCGGACAAAACAATAGAAGCTCTTATTTTACGGGCATCTTCAAAATCTATCTCAAAATTCTTTATTTCTTCAGCTTTGATTTTCAAACTTCTCTTGCCGGTTTTTTCAATTCCTACTCCCATTTTTCCTAAAAGTTTCAGCATTACTTCAACGTCCGTTATTTGAGGAACATTCTTAATCAAACAGACATCTTCAGTTAAAAGAGAAGCCGCTAAGGCTTTTAAGACGAAATTTTTGCCTCCTCTTACAAAAATTTCCCCGCCTATTTTTTGTCTCCCCTGGATAAAAAAGCTGGATCCCATAAATTTATTCTTAAATTTATTAGATTATTCTAAGCTAGCCATTATAAAAGAATTCTATACTGGATAGACATAAAAAACAACTGCCTTTACAATCCCCTTTTCTTTGGTATACTCAGGATTGTTAAGAGAAAAGTCCCCTGCTCAAAATATTTGCCTTAATCGGGCATTTCTAAATTTCAAAAAAGATCAGCGGGTAAGCCGATGGGAAAGTAGATTGGCAATCAAATAAAGCTTAAGGATTGAATTTTTAGGTTTTTTGTTAAAATTTAAAGATTCAGGGCAAAACCACATTTTGGGAGAAGCAAACCGCCATTCAAAAATTTTTTATTTTTTAATTTATTTTTTAACGAAATTTAATAGATGAAAGAGTATATTGAATACGAATTAATCTACATCGTTCCGATTAATAATTTCGAGAAAGTGGATCTGATTAAGAAAGAAATCAAAGAAATTATTGAAGATAACGAGGGTAAGATAATTAAAGAAAGCGAACCTCAGAAAAGAAAGTTAGCCTACCCCATTAAAGGAAGAAGAAACGGAGCCTATTTTATAAACCGAATTTTGATTGAGAAAGAAAAGATCAAAAAAATGGAGAAAGGGCTAAAAGTAAAAACTAAAGAAGATATTCTAAGGTATATGTTGGTAAAAGCTGATAGTCTGCCAAGCCTGGAAGAGGAAGAAAAATTCCCTAAAGAAGAAACCGTTGGAAAAACCACCGAAGTGAAAAAAGAAGTGGAAGAAATTGGAAGCAAGACTGAATTAAAACCGACTGAAATTGAAACTGAGGTTAAAGCTAAAGTTGAAGTTGAAACCGAAAAGGATACGACCGAAGAGGAAAAGGGTAAAAAAGAATCGGTAACAATTCCCGCTCCCAAAAAGACTGAAACTCAAGAAAAAGCTGAAATTCATTTAAAAAAAGATGAGCAAGGACAGGAAACAGAGGGAGTAAAAGAGGTGGAAGAAGTAAAAGAAAAAGAAGAAAAAACCGAAGAAAAGGAACCGGCCAAAAAGAAGATTGTTCCTTCTAAAGAAAAAATGAAATTTGAAGATTTAGACAAAAAAATAGACGAGATTTTAAAAGACGATTTAATATAATTAAATTTTAATAAAAGCCATGAACGTCAACAAAGCCATAATTGTCGGAAGACTTACAAGAGATCCCGAAGCGCGCACCACACCGAACGGGAAATCCGTAACTTCACTCTCAGTAGCTACCAGCCAAAATTGGACTAACCAGGCCGGAGAGAAACAGGAGAAAACAGAGTTTCATGACGTAGTTTTATGGGGAAAAGTAGCCGAGATCGCCGCCCAATATTTGATTAAAGGCCAAGAAGTCTATTTGGAGGGCAGATTGGAGACAAGAGATTGGGAAGGAAAAGATGGAGTCAGAAGATACAAGACGGAAATTGTCTTAAGCGGCATAGATGGGAGAATGCAAATGGGTAGTAAACCCAGAGGAAGTGGCAATTGGAATCAAGACGCGGATAAAAACCAAAAAGATGCCGGAGCAAAAAGCAGCCCATCTAAAAAATCAGAGGGATCGGACAATTCTGATGACAAGGAGGAAGAGATAAAAATTGAAGATATCCCCTTCTAGATTTTGGATCCTATGAATTTTAATTTTTAGAAAATAAGTTTAAAATAATTTTTATGTTGGAAAATCGTAAAAAGGATTGTTATCTTTGTGCTAATGGAATTAAAAAAATAGATTATAAAGATACAAACCTGCTCCAAAAATTTATTACTCCTCAAGGTAAAATAAGACCTCCTAGAAAAACATCTCTTTGTTCGGTACACCAAAGATTGGTTGCTAAAACCGTAAAGAGAGCCAGAGTCATCGCTCTTTTACCTTTCTCAAAGACCTAAATCTTTCTCTCTTTGAAAATTTATGCTGGATATCAAAAAAATTAAAATCGGAGCCGAAATTGAAATTAAAAACGAACCTTTTAAAGTTCTAAAAGCTGTTTTTTCAAAAACAGGCAGACAAGGATCTGTTTTAAGAGCCAAATTAAAAAATCTCAAAAATGGAAACATTTTTGAGACAACTCTAAGAAGCGCCGATAAAATAAAAGAAATAGATTTAGCCAGAGAAAAAGCCCAGTTCCTCTATTCTGAGAAAAATTCTTATTTCTTTATGGATCAAGCAAATTACAATCAATTTTCTTTAGAAAAAAACGCTCTTGGGAGCTTAACCAATTTTTTAACAGAAGGTTGCCGAGTAGAAATAATTTACCACAATGAAAATCCTATCAATATAGATTTACCAATAAAATTAAATTTTCAAGTGGTTGAATCTCCTCCCGCAATTAGAGGAAATACAGCGGAGGGAGCATCTAAAACGGTTAAAATTGAAACGGGCTATCAATTAAAAGCCCCCTTGTTTATAAAAGAAGGAGATCTTATAAAAATAAACACTCAAGACGGAAATTATGCCGGAAGAGTAAAGAGTGAAGAATAAAGAATAAATAATTTTCCTCTTTAATTTTTAGCTGTTTCTTTTAGAGAATAAAAATCTTCTCCATCTCTGTCAAAAATATCAGCTCGGTGGAGATTTAAAATAATAGTTGCCGGTTTTACTTGGCGTTGTTTTAAAGTTTCTTTTACCAAAAAGTCTTCGTCCATGGGCTTCCCGGATTTTTTTAGGATATTAATCAAAATATCGGTTACTGTTCCCGGCTGATACTCCCACTTTTTCAAAGCATAAATGCCTCTGCCGATCAAAACAAAACGAGGATCTTTAATAAGTTCATTATGAATCGTAGAAGTCCGGGCTATTTTATCATCAATTTTTAGCTTATTAACTTCTTTGGCAATCTCACTAAAATGCAAAGGATGCCCAACTTTTTCAAGAGCAAGATAAATTTTATCCCTGACACCTCGTGGTTTAATTTCCGGCCAATTATACATTCCCCAATTTCCAAAAATATCTTGCTGAATCGCTTTTGGGATATCAATATAAGTATAGAGAATCGGATTAGGTATTTTTTTAAATTCCAGATTATTGTTAAGAATATCTAAAATTTCCCGGTGAGAAATTGGATTTTTTTCTTGCTTCAGTTTTTTGATCAACCAATCTTTTAATTTTTGAACAAGCTCAATTCTGGCGTCTTTTAAATACCAAGCTCTTTCATATTCCAAGGGCTTATTCAAAAAATAAAAATTATCATCCAATTTAAGAGCTAAAACCAACGCTTTTTTATCCGCTTCTTTCAATTTTTTATGGCTAAATTCATTAAGAATTCTGGCTTCACTGGCTATCCCCTGATAATCAACAAGCAAATTATAAAGCCTGCCGGTTAATTCCTGCATTTCTTTTATATATTTGTCCCTAATTATCCTCTTTAAGGCTTCGTTTTCAATTTGACGGATTCTCTCTCTAGTTACTCCCATTTCTCTCCCAATCGCCTCCAGAGTTTTAGCACTGGTATCGTTTAGCCCGAATCTTTTCAATAGAACATCTTGCATCCTGCTATTGGGAAGTTTTTGAATAGTTTCCATTACGATTTCAAAAGGAGAACCGTATTTTTTCAAAAAATCATCATTATCTGTCTTCCGGGTTCTTTTTTTAGCGCTTTTTTGAATTTTTTTCATTATTTACAATTTTTAGATTAAAACGATTATTCCTCTTTCAATCTCTAAAAACAAACAAATTTGCTTTAGAAAAAAATAGAAATGGATAATCTAAGCTAACATAACACATAAATACCGACTTTGTCAAGGCAATTTAAGACTTGCAGAAATTAAATTATAAAAAAAGGCGCTGTTTGATAACGCCGCCTAAATTTATGCACAAATCACTTCATTTTTTTATTCTACTAAGAAGTAATAAGGTACATATCCATCCCCCTTTGGTTTAACCACCTTTTCCTCCAAACATATTTCTACTTCGAACAACTCACCCAAGAGGTGTACTATGTCAATTAAAAGACCTGGTCCTCCTTCAAAGAAAAATTTGTTGTCTTGGCTGTTCCTTTTTACTAAAATCCGACCTCTTGGTTCATTTTTCCCTCCCTTAAAAAAATATAAAGTAAAAAACTCTTCTTTCCCTGAATAATACACCCGAGCTTCAATTCTATCTCCTTTCTCTAATTTCTTTACTTTTTTGTTTGTGCCTTCTATTAACATCTTCCCCTCCTCCTTATGCTTAAGTTTTTAAAGTACTTCTCCCTAATCAGAAAATATTGTATAACATATTTTTCTAAAATTGGCAACTTAAATCGGCTGTTTATTTTTTAAAAAAAGACCGCCAAAGAATTACGTAATTAATTACGTAATTCTTTGGCGGTCGATCGGCTTGTGCCAAGATAGTAACAAAAATAAAGATGAGAAGTAATTTTATCTAATTCTACAAAATTTTTAATAGGTTCACTCCTCTTAAAATTATATCCACATCATTTTCCCATTACCTTTTTAGCTTCCTCCCAAAATTCTGCGTTTCCTCTCTCTACTTTCAGCCAATACCACCACTCTGCTCCTCTAAAATAAATTTCTTTAAATCCTATTTTTCTGGCTTTTTCAATGTTCTTTCTAAATTCTGCCAAAGGCATTAACTCTAATTGATAATCTAGCGACGTCTCATAAGGTTTACAAGGCTCCCAATATTCCCCTTCCAACTCTGAAATAATTAATGGCTTTTGGGGATAAAAAAGACTGACTAAATTGGCTTTCACCCAAAATAATTGGTAAGGAAGTGAAAATTTATAATAACCCCAATAACTGTTCCAGAAATTATTATAAACACTAATTCCCAAGGCATCCCCTTTACCGGCTGCCGGCAACCAAAAACCAAAAGTGCCTTTGTCAGTTATTAGAATAGGATGCTCGGAATCCAGAGATTTTGCCAATTTTATTTCTTTGTTTAAAAAACCGTTGTTTAATTTAGGAAAACCTTGTCCGGTCCAATAAGGTTCATCCTCTATTTGCCAAAAATATAAATTATTTAGATTCCGATAGCGAGTAATTATTCTGGAATTAAGGTCAAGTGTTTTAGATTGTTGGATAGGTTCTTCCAGATCAATGGCCCAATCAGGTAATTGGGAAGCCGGCCAACGGGGAGCTTTGCGCCCGATAGCTAAAATTAATTTTATATTCCTTTTCTCCGCCTCTTCAACCAACCAATCATAATCACTGAAATAATATTTACCGGGTTCTCTTTCAACTTCTTTCCAATAAACAGGCAAGCGCAATTGTTTAGGCTTCAAATCGTCTAAAATAGCCAAATAGACCTCTCGCCAATCCAGGCCTGAAGCTTCGGCGGAATATTTAGAGAAAGAGATGCCCCAATCGGCATCTTGAGTAAAATTAGCAGGTTTTCTTAGAAAGATAAGAACAACCAAGACAAAAGTTAAAGCCAAGAGAATGAAAATTAACAGAATGCTTTTTTTCATTTCCGCCGCTTATGCTAAAAAATTATTCGGTGAATTCTTATCAAAAAAATCAAATGAAAATTTATCTTAAAAATCTTTTACAAGCCGGTTATAATCTTTAATTTTTTGGTTGCAAGAATCAACTGCGGCATTGTATTCTTCAACATCTTCAGAAAGGGAGTTTGCCAAATCATTGTATTCCGGAACCAAAGAGTTGTATTTGGCATATTTTTCCTCCGCTTTATACTCTTCCATTTCTTCCTCTAATTTTTCCAATTCTTCCTTTTTTTCCTCCATAACTTCTTTCTTTTTTATCAAATTATTTCTCATATCAAAAATCGTTTCTTCCAAAACCGTTATTTCTTTAGTCATTTGAATCGTCTTGACAATCCCCCGGTAAGTTTTTCCATTTTTTTCTTGAAACATTTTAACGCCTTCAAGCCTTTTTAAATCGGAACTGCCATTTTCATTAAAATATTCCATTTCTCCTTTAACCATGGCGGAATTATCTTCCAAATTAAGATAAGGGACAATACCGATTCTGTGGCCGGGGTTAGTTGTTTCTACGTAACAATAACCCGAGTCGTAAGTTGAATATTCCTCTGGACATTTTATGCCGACCGCCATGTGCTTGGCTTCTTCATATTCCAAAAGAACCGAGCCGTAACCCAATTCGCGTAAAAGAGAAACCAACAGAAAACTTTTCCCGGAGCAAACACCCTTTTGCTCGTATAAAACTTCATAGGGATAGCGAGGAGGATCTTCCAGGCCTTTTAATATTCTTTCCGCTTTAGCATCGTCATAAGGAATTGATTGGACAAAAGCTACCGCCAATTCAACCATTTCATCAGAGTCTAAGCCTTCTTGGTCGCCTAAATTTTTAAGTTGAGCAACAATTTCGGCAATTGTATTATCTCCTTCAGCTTCCTCTAAAAAAAGCCCATAGAATTTTTCCTCCCAATTATCAGGCAGTTTTCCCAAGCCTTGAATAACTTTTGGCTGAGAATTATAAAAATCCCAAGTGGATTGATGAAGCTCTTGGCTAAAAGAATAAAGAACATTATTGTGCTCCCAAGAAAAATTGACACCCTTCGGCTGGCTTAGAGTAGAAATTCGGCTTTTACTTTTTTCTCCCTCCTCAATGGTTTCTCCATTTAAACCGGGAACGTCTCTTGAATTAACCGCTTCTCTTATTCCGGCAAGATATTCTGAATCGGTATTGGTGAAAAACCAGAAAAATATTCCCGAAATAATTAGAACAAAGATAAATTTTAAAATTTTTTTAAACATAAAATATTTTTTCCTCAAATAACAAAATTTACCAATTTATCTTGGACAAAAATTTTTCTTTTTATTTCACTCTTACCTAAAAATTTGCTTATTTTTTTGTCTTCCATGGCTTTTTTAAAGGCTTCCGCTTGGGAAATGCCCGGAGAAACTTTAAGCCGGCTACGTAATCTCCCGTTGATTTGAACAACCAATTCAATTTCTTTATCTTCGGCCAGCTTTTTATCATAAGCGGGCCATTTTTCTTTAAAGACGGATCCTTTATTCCCCAGCATTGACCAAA
>JAGYOS010000058.1 GCA_018399475.1 bacterium | reverse complement strand
ATTTCTTTTAAAGCTTTGACGGCTTTTTGACAAGCAGCAAGAGGCACTTTTCCCCCGCCGAAAACAACATAATCTCTAGCACTACCCACATGAACAACCAAGCCTTTTGCCCCAAGAGTTGAAGCAACCTCCAAATCTTTACGAATGGCCGCAATAGAACCGTAATAGATCCTGTTATTTTTTGAAGCTAAATTGATAAAATAAGGAGCGTGGAGATAGCTGGCTTTAATATTAAATTTTTTCAGATTAGCTTTAAATCTAGCCACAATTTTAGCAGTAGGCAATTTTCTTTTACCTCCTCGCGGAGATTGGGAAAAACATTGAAAACATTCGGCTCCAATGGCTGCCGCTCTTTCCGGTGCTTTATCTAAACCAAGTGCAATTGAAACATGAGCTCCAAAATACATTTTATGAATTATAAGTTTTGAATTATAAATTTTTCACCTAAAGTATAATATTTTCCTTAGATGAAGAACTTATGATTCAAGATTTCTTAAAGATTAAGCTACAATTGGCCTTCCTGTTTTGTTAATAATTTTTCCTTTAAGTTCAAAACCGGAAGCCAATTTATGACCGCCGCCGCCAAAAAGTTTGGCTATTTCAGAAACATCGCAATTTTTATATTCTTCACTTCTCAGACTTCCTTTAATTCTGTCTCTTCCCTCTTCCGTTAAAAGAAGAGAATAGGTTGACTCTTCTGCAGCTCCCAGTACGTTGGTAACTCCGGCTAAATCTTCCAAAGAGGCCTTACACTCTTTTAAATCTTTCTCCGTTACATAAGAAAAAATTATTTTATTTCTCTCATTAAATTTTGCCCTTTCCAGCGCCCTCCCCCAAATGTTAAGAGCATTGACTCCCCTGTTGGAAAAAGTCTCTTTAGCAATTTTGGAAAGAGAAGCACCTCTTCTCATCAAATCGGAAGCCATTTGCATGGTTCTGCTGGTAGTATTGGCATGGAGAAACCCTCCCGTATCCGTAAACAGTCCGGTAAGTAAACAAGTGGCAATATTTTTCCCAAAACTTATTCTTTTATACTGAAAAAAATCATAAATTATTTGGCAAGTGGCTGCTTTTTTACGAGAAGCTATTTCTAAAAGACAGCCCTCTTTTACCTTATCAGTATGGTGATCTAAAAAAACTAATTTTTTATCCAACCAGCTCCGGTTTTTTAAATCAAATAAACCGGTTCTTTTTAACTCCGGAGCGTCGGAGAGAATAAAAAGATCAAATTTTCTATTTTTAAAATAAGAGTCATTCAAAAAATTTTCTTTTCTAAAAAGATCAATATAGCATTCCGGTAAAAAACGAAAGTGAGCTTCAGCTTTGCCGGTAAAAAAAACTGAAACTTTTTTACCCAGCCCCTCAAGGTAAATTTTTAAAGCCAAAGTGGATCCCAAAGCATCACCATCAGGAGTTTTATGAGTAACTAGCAAAAAAGATTCAGCCTTTTCAATGATTGCCGCCAATTTATCAAATTTATTTTGATATTTCTTTTTTTCCATGAAGTTTGGCTATAATTTTTTCAACTTTTACGGAATTCAAACCTCCTTGATCCCGAAAAAAAGATATCTTTGGAATATACTTTATTCTAACCCTTTGAGCAAGTTGGTAACCTATCCGATTGGCGGATTTATTTAAAATTTTAGCCACTTTTTGAAAGTCTTTGGCAGGCATTACTGAGAGATAACTTTTGATGCTTTTAAAATCACCGGCAGTTTCAATTTTTATAACAGTTACTAAAGAAGCAAAATCAAATTCCTCTCTGATGATTGCAGCTAATTCATCCCGCAAATTTATATTGGCGCTTTTAAGACGATAGTTCTTCATAAAAAAATTAGAAAGTAGAAATTCTCATTCCGAGTAGCTTAATTTAATTATTGAAAAATTCCAAATGAAATAAAAGCTTTTTAATCCTTTTTTCTTGCTTCATCAAAAAATCCTTGTATTTTTTCTTGAATAAAATGCCTTTAGGCGCCGGATGGAAAATAAGGGCGTCTTCTCCCCAATAAACTTGGCCGCCTTTTTCTTCTTTTCTTTTTCTTTTTATCCTCTTCTCTTGGAAAAACCCCGCCACTTTTTCAAAAAAATCAAACAGTTTTAAGAAAAAACGACCGAATGAATTAAATAAAATGTTTTTATCTTT
>JAGYOS010000057.1 GCA_018399475.1 bacterium | reverse complement strand
TTTTTAAAGATAAGACGGATAAGAATAATTCGGAGTGTAGCGTAGCGGTTTAACGCGCCTGCTTTGGGAGCAGGAGATCCCGGGTTCAAATCCCGGCACTCCGACACTATAAGAGTTCACCCCGCGTTCGCGGGGTGCCCGGCGTATGCCGGGCAAATTTTTTATTTTATTTTTCGTTTTTCTTCTTTCTCCAAATAAAAGATCAGAGAATCTCCTTCTTTTATTTTTACCATTCCATCTTTGGGGATGTAGGTTAAACCGCATTCCATTCCTTCTTTCCCCTCATCAATATTTTTTGGTCCGTGCTTCAATTGGGTTACCTTTCCTTTTCCAATGATTTCTTTATCTCGTTTTATTTCCAATAGGGAATCTTTGGTTACTCCCCCTTGAGTTATTTTGCCCCCAATTATCATTTTGGCTTTCTCGGTTCTAAAAATTGCCAATACCTTCATCCGGCCCAAGTCGGTTCTGATAATTTCCGGTTCAAGTAAATCCGATAACTGCTCTTTTATCTCGTCCACCATTTTATAAATTACATCTGATATTTTTATGACTACTCCGTTTTTTTTAGCTGCTTGGCTGATTGAGCTGGGAACCATTACTTTAAACCCGTGGATTAGCGCTCCGGAGGCCATAGCCAGCTGAACATCCGTTTCTGTTATATTGCCAACTTTCTCGGATAAGATATTCAAGAGGGCTTCATCTCGGGGAATTGTTTCAAGTATTTGTTTAATTGCTTCCAGAGAACCTTCTGCATCGGCTTTAAGAATAATATTTAATTTCGGCAAATCTTTTTCTTCCATGGATTCATTGATTCGTTTGACGCTCACTTTCTCGTTCAGTAAATTTCCCGCCATTTCCAACCGCGATCGTCTTGTTTTCCTTCTGGCTGCTCTTCTGCTTTCTTCAACTTGCAAAACCGATCCAGATTTACATACATTATCCAAGCCGACGACTGTTATTGGAGATCCGGGGATTGCTTTAATAATCCGTTTTTTATTGAAATCTAAAATTTGGCGAACCGTTCCCGTTGAATCTCCGGCGATTATCGAATCTCCTTCGTTCAGAGTGCCGGTTTTT
Organism: bacterium; assembly: GCA_018399475.1. Lineage (GTDB taxonomy): Bacteria > Patescibacteriota > Minisyncoccia > CAIUEV01 > JAHKAQ01 > M55B174. The sequence continues at coordinate 3,524 of JAGYOS010000057.1, read as the reverse complement.
ATAATAGCGGTAGCCAAGGCGCCTTTTCTTTGGTCTAAGTGAGATTCAAGAATAACTCCCAAAGCTTTTCTTTTCCAATCGGCTGTAATTTTAAGAATATCGGCCAAGAGAAGAATGGTTTCCAAAAGCTCTTCAATATTGATTTTATTTTTAGCGGAGATTTCAACAACCGGAATTTTTCCTCCTCTTTTTTCCAAAAGTATTCCGGCATCAGCTAGCTGGCCTTTGACTTTTTCAACATTGGCTCCGGGTTTGTCAATCTTGTTAATGGCAACTATCATGGGTGCTTTATCTTTTTGGAGGTTCTTAATTACTTCTTTGGTTTGAGATTTTACTCCGTCATCAGCAGCTACAATAAGTACGGAAATATCAGCCAAACCTTCTCCTCTGGCTCTCATTTGGGAAAAAGCTTGGTGGCCCGGAGTATCAACAAAAGTTATTAAACGGTTTTTTATCTCCACCTGGTAGGCGGTTATATTTTGAGTAATTCCTCCGGATTCGGTTTCTACCACTTTTGTTTTGCGGATAGCATCCAATAAAGTTGTTTTTCCATGGTCTACATGCCCTAAAATGGTGACGATTGGCGGTCGGGGTTGCAAATTTTCGTTTTTTTCTTTTTCCTGTTTTAAAATTTCCGCTAATTGTTCAGGGTTTAAAATATCAACTCTTTTTTCATCAATTTTTTCTTCTAGAGTTTGGAAACCAAATTCATCGGCAATCAGAGCGGCCGTTTCAAAATCCAAAGTTTCATTAATGCCTGCTAAAAAACCATTTTTTAACAGAGCCGTGATTATTTCAGGAACGGGTTTTTCTAATTTTTCGGCAAAAGCTTTTACCGTTATCGTAGAGGGAATTTCAATTGTGGTGGGGGATTCTTCGGACATTTTTTATTAAGTTATCAAAATTTTGGGGAGGAAATTTTTTATTTTGCCAATTTCAAGGCATTTTTTTCTTCCTCGGTTAGTTGAATATCGGATTCCTCATTGGCTACTTTTTTTATAAAAATTTTAGTCCCATTGGTAGTGCTTAAAGTGGAGAAAACTAAACCTTTTTTCTTCTCATTGAGCAGGGCTAAAGCAAAACAACTTTTGTGGCCTTTTTCTCCAAAAGGGTTGAATCTGACCAATCCTATTTTACTTAATCCCTTAAGGGAAAGTTTATTGATTTGATTACTGGCGCTAAAAAGATTTTCAATATCTTTATCCAAGCCATCTATTTTTTCAACGGAATCAAGGATTAATTTCTCTAAGCTTTTAACTTTTTTCCCGGAAAACATTTTCTCGTATGTTTTTCTAAGCTTTTTTATTTTAACCAGGGCTAAAATGTTAAGAACCAAGCTTAAAAATAAAATGCCCGCCATGATTAAAAATAAAGAAAGGAAGTTGTTTCCCATTTGTTCTTGTCACCTTTTTATACTTATGGTGAGCCTAACATTTATAAAAAGTTTTTTCAATCCTGTGTAAAATGCAACTTTGTTTTATATATTTTTTTGCTTGTTTTGATAACTCATTGTTGTATAATAAAAACAACCGGTTTAAATAAGATTAGTTTGATAATTGATCTTAAAATAAAATGCAAAAAAGAAAACAAAAAGGCTTTCTAAAGAAATTGGAGAAAATAACTCTAAGCTTGATTTTTAGTTTGGGGTTTCTTACATTACTTATTCCTTTTGGAGCGGTTAAGGCGGAAGAAGAGGAATCTTTTCCGGAGGAACCGGGAGGTGCTCCCAATAGTATCTTTATCAAAAATTTTAAGGCGGATTATAATTCAGAAGCCGGAGCTATTAATGGAGAAGCCGAGATTATAAATTTAGGCAATCAATCTTTTCATAATTTAAATTACACTTTGACGCTTTTGGCTTATGGGGAAGGGGCGGATTTAGGCACCGAAGTACATGAAGAAATTATTGATAACAACTTTTCCATTGCAATTCAAGGAGAAGTAAAAAAAAGTTTTAGTTACGAAATTCCCAAAGGAGTTCCTTCCGGAGAATATAATTTTCTTTTTCAAGTTATAGATTCCAGAGGAAGACAAATTAGTTTTGATTTTTATCCTTTCAGCTATTCCAATGATGCCGGCAGTTTGCTGGCAGTCAATCCTGAAAGTGTAAAAATTGAAGTTAATGGAGAAGATTATTTAGCCGCCGAAGGCATAGCTACAAAAAAAGACGATAAAGTTAAGCTGAAATTTGAACTGGAGAATAACAAACAAGAAACTGTCTCCGGAATTATTCCCCATTTGGTTGTTTATCCTTACTCCACCAGTTTTGAAAAAGTAGCTGAAACGGATCTTGACTCTTTATCCCTCAATGCCGGAGAAAAAAAAGAATTTAGTTTTATCTTGCCTCCTTTTTCCGAACCTCAATCGTATTTGGCTGTTTTAGAATTGAAAAAAGATTCAGAGGCGATTGCTCTGCCAATCAGGGGAAGATGGGTGGTGGAGGGCATCCAAGGCAAAATATTTACTTCAGGTATTGATGTCAACGGCAATCTATTGTTAGAAGTGGTAGGCAGTCCTTATTCATTGGAAGAAGAAGGAAAAGCTGCCGTTAAAATAACTGATAAAAACGGCAACGTTTGTTTTGCCGGCGAGAAAAGTATAAATGATTTAGGGCTTGAAACCAGGAGTATCTCCTTGTCGTCTGAATTTTCAGAGCAATGTCCTGAACCGATTATAGAAGCCGACTTGGCGATAAAAGGGCAAACGGTTGACCACTATAAAGAGAAACTGGAAATTGGCCAAGGTCAAGTTAGTACTTCCCAATCGGTATTCCCCGATAAAAAAACAAGTTCTACTTTAACGAAATTTATTTTATTAGGTTTAGTGATTATTATTTCTCTGATTTTAATAAGTCTATTGATCAGTAGAAGCAAAAAGAAAAATGATAATTTATCTTTACTGCTTTTGTTTTTACTGCCGGGGTTATTATTGTTTTCCCTATTATTCTCTGTAAAGGAAGCTAAAGCTTGGAAGGCGGATGCGGGGCATTATTTAAATATAGGGAATTATTCAAGAGTTTTTACTTATCCACCGAGTCAAACTAAAATAGAAAGACATCAACTCTGCCTGAATGCAAAAAATAACTATTGTTTTGTAGGAAGCCGTTTAGGTAGAAATAGTAGGACTCATGTACAAGGTTTTTATCAGGCAAGCTGGCATAGTCCTTCTCATAATCAGAATTTTAATGTAGAAGAGGATATAGAATGTTTGGTTACAAATATTAATAATTGGTGCTTAAACGGTTGGGATGTGCCTACGACGATAAAGTGGAATGTTTTTCCAAGAGAAACAGCTCAAAAAGATCAGGTTATAAGAGGAGGGACAATCAATCTTGGGGCAGCAACTACGCGCACCGGTTGGTCTGTCGGCTCTTTACCTCCCGGAAAATATGCGATTTATTTGAATATTTATTATCCCGGTGTTTTACTCTTCCATGGTATGATTCGTTATTTTGAGGTTGGTGGTCCTCCCGCCCAATGCGGTGCTGCCAATGATCAATACTTTAATCTTGATAACCAACCAAG
>JAGYOS010000056.1 GCA_018399475.1 bacterium | reverse complement strand
CTCCTTCTTTATCAGCATACATATTGCAAGCCAACTTGACCGATTCTATATCCGACAATCTTTTCGCATCACGGCTCTTCTTAAGAGAATTAGTGTAACTTATAAGCATCAAGGTTGCTAAAATCCCGATAATCATTACCACGATCAAAACTTCAATAATGGTAAATCCTCTTTGTTTTTTGTTTATGCTCATTTTTGTTTATTGTTAAAAATTTATAAAGAATTTATTTTTTTTCTTTTTTTGCCATATAAACAGCCAGGTCTATCAACCTCTCAGAATATCCCCATTCGTTATCATACCAAGAAATTATTTTTACGAGATCGCCGATAACCATAGTTTGACCAAGATCAACAATAGAAGAATATTCATTCTTCCGGAAATCGGAAGAAACCAAAGGTTCCGCTTCAACTGCTAAAATCCCTTTTAACTCTCCTCTGGAAGCTCCTATAAAAAGACTGTTTATTTTTTCAAGAGTAACATTTTGTTTCAATTTGACAACCAAATCCACCAAAGAAACGCAGGGAGAAGGAACCCTGATCGCCATTCCATTAAATTTCCCTTTTAGAGACGGGAGGACTCTGGTAACGGCAATGGCTGCTCCCGTAGTGGTGGGAACAATATTTAAAGCTCCGGCTCGCGATCGCCGGAAATCTTTATTGGGGCCGTCCACTAAATTCTGCGAAGAGGTATAGCTATGAATCGTTGTCATCAGACCTTTTTCAATTCCTATTTCATCATTTAGAATCTTGGCTATCGGAGCCAAACAATTGGTAGTACAAGAACCGTTGGAAACAATTAAATCTTTTGCCGGTTTATATTCTTCTTCATTGCAACCTAAACAAAGTATTTTAGTGTCGTCTTTCGGAGGGGCTGAGATAATAACTCTTTTAGCTCCGGCTTCCAAATGAGCTTTGCTTTTGGAATAATCTTGAAAAACCCCGGTACATTCCAAAACCACATCTACCTTTAATTTACCCCAAGGCAACTGGGCGGGATCAGGTTTTGAAAAAACAGGTATCTTTTTGCCAGCCACCAACAAACTGCCATTTTTGACTTCTACTTTTTCTTCATAATTTCCAAAAACAGAATCATGGGCAAGCAAATAAGCCAAGATCTTAATGTCAGTTAAATCATTAATTGCTACAATTTCCACATCCTTCCGCTTGAAAGCCGCTTTAAAAGAAGCCCGACCAATTCGGCCAAAGCCGTTGATTGCAATTTTTGTCATTTTAAAAAAATTACTTGTAAAATATTTTTTTTAAAAAACTGTCAACGAATTAGTTAACTTTTATAATTCCCGCGACATTTGTCATTCCCGCGTAGGCGGGAATCTCGAGCAAATTTAGAATAAGCTATCTTAATAAAGTATTCCCTAGACTTTCCAGGATTCCCGCCTCCGCGGGAATGACACACTAAAAAGTTTTTCCTAGAAGTACTGGGATTCCCGCCTCCGCGGGAATGACACACTAAAAAGAATTACAATTTCTCATACTCTATTTTCTCCACTTATAATGATAACGATAATACTCCGTATGTAAATACTCTTTTGCTTTTCGGCTATCAGGAGAAATTAAAAAGTCGTTATAAATTTTTTCAACCAAAGAATTTTCAAAAGGTAAACATTCAACCGCCGATCCGTTTTGAGCATAAAGAGCTTTCCTCCTAGCCTTTTTAATCCTTGGACTGGTAGGCACAGACTGTCCTCCTCCTCCGATACAGCCGTAAGGGCAAGCTAAAACTTCTAAAAAATCAAAATTGGCTTCCCCTTTTTTTATTTCTTCCAAAATTTTAACAGCATTGCCCAAACCGTAAATTATCTTGGCTTTTAATTCCAAAGAACCACATTTTAATTCTGCAGTTTCAACACCGGGACGAAGCCTAACCTTCTTAAATTTAACTGCCGTACCTTCTTTATTTTCCGCTAATCGGCAAGCTGTTCTTAAAATCGTTTCAGTAATGTTGCCGGAAATTTCAAAAACGGAACCGGTGCCGTTCTTCTCTCCCGCAATCGGATCAAAAGTAAAATCTTCCATTTCAGCAATTTTCAATCCTTCACTTCTCATTAATCTTCCTAACTCCCGAGTAGTTAAAACACAATCAATATTTTTGACTCCTTTTTTTCTAAATTCAAGCCTGGTAGCTTCATATTTTTCAGCAATACAAGGAACAACGGCAACTGAAAAAATATCTTTTGGATTAAGCTTGTTTTGGCGGGCATAGTAATTTTTCACCAAGGAAGCCATTGCCATTGAAGGTGAACGGGAAACTGAAAGATGATTTAAAAAATCGGGATAATTCTGCTCTAAAAACAAAACCCAGGACGGACAAAAACTGGCAAACAAAGGAAGGGATCCGCGACTTTCTTTTACCCTGTCCAAAAGTTCTTTACTTGTTTCAATTGAAGCAAGGTCAGCTCCAAGACTGGAATCAAAAACAAAATCAGCGCCCAGTTTTTTCAAAGCTCCAACAGTTTTAGCAGTTACAATTGATCCTGGAGCCATTTTAAACTCTTCCCCCAAAGAAATACCAACCGAAGGAGCCACTTGGGTTATAACCGTTTTTGACGAATTTTTTACAGCTTTAACAAAATTACCGATTTCACTTTTTTCAGTAAGCGCTCCAGAGGGACAAACAGTAGTGCACTGGCCACAATAGCTACATTCCAGAGGCGCGTTATATTCGGTTCCCGGAACCGCTTTATTACCTTTGCCTGTATTGGCAAGAGCTTCAATTTTTTGAATGTCTTTACAAACTCTAACGCACCGGCCGCAATTAATACATTTTTCAGAATCTCTAGAGATGCAAGGATTTGTATCATCTACTAAGCGGCGGGACATTTTCCCGTATAAAAAATCAAGCTCTTCACTACTTTCTATTTCGCTAAAACGAGGCACGAAACGAAATTCATCAATATCATACTTCATTGCCAAATCCTGCAACTCACAATCCATATTCCTTGAGCAATGGGAGCATAAGCCGGCGTGGTTGGCAAAAAGCAGTTCCAGGTTGGTCTTTCTCAGCCTAATAATTTCAGCAT
>JAGYOS010000055.1 GCA_018399475.1 bacterium | reverse complement strand
AATAGTCGGCGCGGTTTTAAGAATGATAATTCTAGATTTAAGAGGAGATTTAAACGACATTAGCCAAGAACTTATTAAAAAAACAATCGGCTATTTGAATAATCCCAGAAATAAAAAGAAATTTTCGGAAATCGGTAAATTGACCATTAAAAAAAATGGTGATAAAGTTATCTTTGAAAGGCTGTAGGAAATGCCGTTTTTTACTTTGGATAATAAAAAAGTAAGAAATGCCAACCGGATTAACACTCTAAAAAATTAAAAAACCATCTATTTTTAGACAATAAAACAATCATGAAACAACTCGTTAAACATATAACCACTATTCTGCTCGTCTTCCTTATAATTTCAGGAATTTTTGCTCTTTACAGCAATCCTTCTCCTGAAGAAAATGAAATAGCTTTGAACGAAGTGGCTCAAAAAATAAACAGCGATGAAGTTGCTGTCATCACTGTTAATGAAAACAAACTTAAAATTGAGTTAAAAAACGGAGAAAAGCTGATTTCCCAAAAAGAACCGGAGTCCGGTTTAACCGAATCTCTTAAAAACTACGGGGTTACCGATAAAAGCCTGCAGGAAGTTAAAATATCAATTCAAGAAAATGCAGGAATTGACTTTTTGGTTAAAACTATCCTCCCCATCCTTATTCCTTTCATTTTTATCGGAATATTTTTATGGTTTATAATGCGCCAAGCCCAGCGAGGCAACAGCCAAGCTTTAAGTTTTGGAAATTCTCGGGCTAAAATGCAAAACCCCGGCGATAAGAAAAAAAGAACTACCTTCAAAGACGTTGCCGGGCTTAAAGAAGCTAAAACCGAATTGGAGGAAATTGTAGAATTTTTACGTTTTCCCGAAAAATTTGAAAAAATGGGAGCGAAAATACCAAGAGGCACTTTATTGTTAGGCCCTCCCGGGTGCGGTAAAACTTTATTGGCTAAAGCGGTAGCGGGAGAAGCCAACGTACCCTTTTTCCATATATCCGGCTCTGAATTTGTAGAAATGTTCGTAGGAGTTGGAGCAAGCAGGGTCCGCGACCTTTTTAAGCAAGCGAAAAAAAGTGCTCCTTCTATTGTTTTTATAGACGAGATTGACGCTGTCGGCCGCCAAAGAGGATCCGGCTTGGGAGGAGGCCACGACGAAAGAGAACAAACCTTAAACCAAATTTTGGTAGAAATGGATGGATTTGATACGGGCGATAATGTAATTGTTATTGCGGCCACTAACCGCCCCGATGTTTTAGATCCCGCCCTTTTAAGGCCGGGAAGATTTGACCGCCACGTTGTAATAGACAATCCCGATATTTCTGAGAGAAAAGCTATTTTAGAAATCCACGCTTTAAAAAAACCGACCAGGAAAAATATAGATTTAAAAACAATCGCTCAAAGAACTCCCGGCTTCTCGGGAGCGGACTTGATGAATTTAATGAATGAAGCCGCTATTCTTACCGCCAGAAGAAACAAAAAATTGATAGGCATGGCTGAATTAACCGAATCTATTGAAAAAGTAATGCTGGGACCGGAGAGAAGAAGCAGAATAATTTCAGAAAAAGAGAAAAAGATAACCGCTTACCACGAAGCGGGGCACGCTTTAGTGGCTCATTTTTTACCTAACGCCGATCCGGTACATAAGATATCTATCATTTCAAGAGGGCAAGCTGCCGGTTATACTTTGAAACTTCCCTTGGAAGACAAGCATTTTCAAACTAAAAAAGAATTCCTGGATGAACTTTCCGTTTTGTTAGCCGGTTATGCCTCTGAAAGACTGATTTTTAAAGATGTAACTACGGGAGCATCCAACGATTTAAAGGAAGCCACAAAAATCGCCCGAAATTTGGTAACTCGCTACGGAATGAGCAAATTGGGACTTGCTGTTTGGGGGAATAAAGAAGAAGCAATTTTCTTAGGAAAAGAAATTCATGAAGGGCGTAATTATTCCGAAGAAATGGCTGCTAAAATAGACCAAGCAGTCACTAGATTCATCAGAAAAGCTCAAATGAAAACAATCCGCCTATTAAAAGAAAAAAATAAAGAACTGCAAGCAATCGCTAAAATTCTTCTTAAAAAAGAAACTCTTGAAAAAGAAGAATTTGAAGCTTTAATGAAAAAATATGAAACCTCTGAAGAAAAACCAAAATCAAATCCAAAATCCGAAGAATGAGTCGCCTCCTAACGGTAGCATAGATTACCTGGAATTATTAAAAAAAGCTTTAACCCTAACCATCAAAAATAAATTTTTGTGGATTTTTGGAATTTTTATCGCTCTGACTTCCGGTGGAAGAAGCTTCGGAACAAATTTTGGAGGAGACGAATGGGAAGGTTGGACGGAAAGAATCAAAATCTGGCAAACCAAGACCGGATTGAACAATCAAACTGCTACTTCCCAATGGTTGGAAAATTTTTTGGAAAGTTACCTAATAGTTATAATAATTGCGGGCATTTTCCTGATTTTGTTTACAGTTGCTTTATACATTTTCAGATTGATAAGTTTAGGAGCCATTATTGACGGAGCGAACAAACTGGACGCCAAAATTAAAACCGGCTTTAAAAAATCTTTCAGAGAAGGAATTAGAAAATTCTGGAGACTGTTGGGAATAAATTTAACTATTGGAGGCTTTATTTTAATCATTTTAGCAACCATTGCTTCTCCCATAATCTTTTTTTTCCTGACAAATAATAGCCCCACCGCTATCACTCTAATGATTTTGGGGATTCTATTTTTCCTGTTTATTCTCATTTTCCTCACCCTGATAACCAAGCTAGCTTTTTTATTCGCAGTTTGTGCCAACCAAGGAGTTTTTTCTTCTTTAAGCTCAGCTTATGATATCCTCAGAAAGAAATTTTCTAAAATTATAGTGGCTTGGATTTTGGAAATAATTATTGACTTGGTAGTAGGCATAGCTTCTTTCTTCGTTTTGATGCCTTTTATTTTTATGGCAGCTATAGCGGGTGGAATCTTCTTGGCTGTCTTCAACCCGATAGCTCTAATTTTTTCCGGTGTTACTTTATTCTTAATCTTTCTTGTATTTGAATCTTTTATAAGAGGCGTATATTTGGTTTTCATTAAGTCTTTTTGGGTTTTATTCTTTAAAGAAATTGCCGGAGAAAAAATAAAAAGCGAAGAGAAAAAAATCAAACATAAAGTTCCGGCTAAAATAGTTGCCGGATAAAATTGGATAAACAATGAAAAAAAATTTCTTACTTTTTCTGGCTCTAGCCACTTTTTTAGCTTTTTCTTTTAAGGTGGTTCACCGAAAGCTTAGCGAGCCCAAAGAGCAATCTCAATCAAAAGACCCCGCCGAGCAAGCTTATCTTAATAAAAAAGCTGAGGAGTTGAAAGAAAAAGTTCAAACAAAGCAAAATTTTTGCGAAAATTTTTATTTCCCCATTGTCTCGGGAGCAAATTGGAAATATGATTTTTATTCCGGAGACACTGAGGAAATCTTGGAAATTACCGTTCCTGAATCGGAAACTGAATCTAAAATAGTTAATATTTACTCTACTGAAACCGGTGACTCTTTCCAGTCAAAAATTTTTTGTTCTTCAGAAGGAATAACCGCCGACAGTTTGTTTTTTCTAAACTTGCCGTCGGAAATGCCGGCAACAATAGAAATAAAAAACAGTCTTGGTTTCTTTCTCCCTAAAGATTTAGAAAAAACCACTTCCTGGAATTTTGAATTAGAAACAACTCAAAAAGCAAAAACGGCAATGGAAGATGAAGAGAATGAAGAGAATATTACCCCTCAACAAACGACTGCTACTCTAGAGAAAAAAATAAAAATTTCTTTTAATGCGGTAGGAGAGGAAGAGATTGAAACTTCTTTCGGAAAAATAAAAACCCACCGGATTGACTCTTGGTGGCTTATTGAAGAAAATCTTTCGAGAGAGGAAGCAGTTGATGAAGAGATCAAAGTATCCAGAGCAACTTGCAGTTTTTGGTTGGCTGAGCAAACCGGCATTGTAAAATCGGTTTATGAAGAAAAAAACAAAAAAATAGCCACTTGGGAATTAAGAAGTTTCCAAATTCCGGCAATCCGTTAACTTAAACCATCTCGCCTAACAAAATTTTTAAGACTAAAGCCACCGCTAAGAATAAAAGATTTCCTCCGAAGAGAATAAAGACCATTAGTAAAATGGTACCGTATTTATTCAAAAAATCTTTAAAATTATTCATTGAGGAGGGTAAGAAATCCATTAAAATTTTAGACCCATCTAAGGGAGGAACCGGAATCAGATTAAAAATTCCAAAAGTTACGTTAATGGCAACAAGAAAAAACATTAATTCCAGAAAATTATCAGTCCAAGAGGCAAGTATTTGATCCGGTAAAAATCTTAATAAAAGAGAAATTATTATGGCAATTGCGAAATTTGCCCCCGGTCCCGCCAAACTGACCCATGCTTCTCCGTGTTTTCCTTTAAGATTATAGGGATTGACCGGTACCGGTTTGGCCCAACCAAAAATAAAAGGAGCTTTCGTCCAAATTAAAACCAAAGGCAATAAAACAGTTCCGAAAAGATCAATGTGTTTGATAGGGTTAAGAGTCAGACGACCGGCATATTTAGCGGTAGGATCTCCCAATTTATTGGCAACCAAAGCATGTGAGGCTTCATGCACCGTTAGAGCAACCGTAAAACCTAAAATTTGGGATAAAATAGTTAAGTCCATTGACATTTAAAATGAAATGTTTAATATCTGTTAGTATAACTTATAAAAACTAAAGATTCAAATTTCTTTTTAATAACAAACTTTATGGCCAGATCTTGCGATATTTGCCACAAAACTTACAACAAAGCCAAGCATGTAAATAAATTGCGGGGACAATACAACCGCGCAGGGATTAAAATTCAGCAAGCAAACCTCCAGATTAAAAAGGTGGGAGGCGTTAAAATGTTGCTTTGCACAAAATGCATTAAAAATCTCACAAAGATCAGAAAGAGAAAAGTCCAACCGCAGAAAGAAAATCTAAAATAATTTTAGAATAACTCAATTTTCCTTTTTTTCTTTACTCTTGGAAAAAACAATATAAAGAGAAGGAATCATAAAAACCGTTACAAAGCTGGCGAAAGTAAGGCCGAAAATTATTGCGAAACCCATATTTCTCCAATCCGGTTCTCTTATGGATAAAGGCAACAAACCTATAACAGTGGTGGCTGTGGTTAAAAGAATGGGCCTTAATCTGCCATGAGCAGCTCTAGTTATAGTTTCAAACAGATCTTTGTCTCTGTTCTCTTCCCGAGATTTATTTATTCGGTCAATCAGAATAATGGCATTGTTAACCACGATTCCCGAAAGGGCAATTATTCCGATAAAAGCGGGAATATCTAAAGTTAAATCGGCTAAAGCCATTCCCCAAAAAACTCCAATCATGCCTAAAGGAATAGTAAATAAAATTATTAAAACTTGGCGGAATGAATTAAATTGAGCCACCAGAATAAAAAATATCAAGATAATCCCAATTATCATTTTGGCGAACATATCTAAATAAACTTCATTTTGTTCTTGGCTGACTCCTCCATATTCAAAAAAATAACCAGCCGGCAAATCATAACTCTCCGCTTCTTTTTTAAACTCTTCCATAATCTCATTTATGTTAGCCTCTTTTTCATTCCGGCCGATTAGGGAAATTGACCTCTTTTGGTCTATCCTTTTAATTGAACTTAAACTGGAACTAATTTCAATTTCAGCAATTTCTCCTAAAGTAATTTTTTCTCCCAAAGGGCTGCCAATAACAATTCCTTTTAATTCATTGATGTTTTTTATCTTATTTTCAGGATAGCCGACATCTATTAAAATTTCAGTTCCTTCTCGGCTAATTTTAGCCTCACTGTCCCCGGAAATCCCTTTTCTAAGTTCCCCTGCTATTTGAACCGGAACCAGCCCGTAATGAGCCAAAATTTCAGGATTGAAGGTAATTACAAAATCACCGGGGAGATAATCAATATCAATTTTTACATCTTGCGTCCCGGGAATTGCTTCCATAGTTTTCCTCATATCATTTGCAATAATTTCCAACTTTTCCAAATCGGGACCGCTTATACGAGCTTCTAAGGGATAACCGGCAGGAGGGCCAATCTCCGCTTCAATGATCTCTATCTCTCCGCGGGTAATGTTTTTTAAAGAATTCCTAACTTCTTCCGCTATTTGGGAGCTCCCTTTCCGACGATTTTTATCTTCAACCAAATTGACAGCAATGGTCCCTGCATTACTACCGGTAGAACCCAAATCGTAATTAAGACCCAAGCTGGAACCGACAGAAGTGGTAAAATTTTTAATTTCAGGAAACGGGTAAAGTTTTTCTTCAATTGTTCGGGCGATTTCATCCGTTTTCTCTAAACCGGTTCCTTCCGGCATTGTAAAATTAATCCAAAATTCCTCTCCCTCGCTCGTTCCAAAAGCTTGAATTTTAAGATATCCGCCGATAGGAAGATAAAGGGAAATAAGAAACAAGACCCAAGCTCCTCCTATTAAAAGCCGCCTGTTTTTTCTGCTGCTTATTATTCTTTTTAAGCCATAACTGTATTTTTTAGAGAGAGCTTGGAATAAGCCGGGAAAAAAATTCAGGTAACGAATTTTTGATTTTTTATCAAACTCATTCTTAATTTTAGGTTTTAAGCAAACAGCTCCGACTGTCGGAATAATTGAGAGGGAAACAAATAAAGCAGCTGTCAGAGTAGCGATGACAACAATTGGTATCCCCTTTAAAAATTCACCGAAAATCCCGCCTATAAAAAGTAGCGGGAGAAAAACCGCTATGGTGGTTAGCATCCCTGAAAGCAAAGGTGTTGCGTATTCTTTAACTGAAAGTATCGCCGCTGCATAACCTCTCATTTTATACTTGGTTATTCTTTCATGCATTCCTTCAACAATTACAACCGCCGAATCTACTAAAAGGCCCAAGGCCAAAACCAGAGAAAAAATAGTGATAAAATTTAAACTTTGGCCGAGCAAGGCCATCACGGCAAAAGATATAAAAAAGGCAAAAGGAATTGCAAGACTAGCGATAAAAGCCTCTCTTGCCCCTAGAAAAAGCATTAAAAGGATTAGAATAATTGCTATGGTTCCTAAACCGTTCTGGCTTAATTCATTAATGCTTTTGGTGATATATTTAGCCGTATCACTGGTAATCACAAGTTCAACATCTTCCGGGTAAATTTTCCCCTTGCCGGCTGCCACAACCTCTTTAGCCTTTTGAGCAATCTCCGTAATATTGCCTCCGGTTTTCTTAAAAATTTGAACGGAAACCGTATCCTTAGCTTTTTCTCCCCCTACGGAGATTCTGGAAATGGTCGTCTTCTCCCGAAAAGATTCTTCAACATCCGCCACATCTCTCAGCCTGATCTCAAAGTTATTTTGAGAACCAACAACCAAATTGGCAATTTCTTCAACACTCTCAAGCTTATTCTTAACTCTTATCCCATAATTAAAATTATCAATTTCCAAAGAGCCAATCGGGAAATTAATATTAAATGCACTGATGGCGGCACTAATATCATTAAAGCTCAGAGAAAATTCTTGGAGTTTGCCGGGATCAACATCCACTTTTATTTCTTTTTCCTCTCCTCCAATAACTTGAGCTTTACTAACATTGGGAATCTTTTCAAATTCGGTCTGTAAATCATCGGCAAATTCTTTTAGTTCTAATTTATCATGAGCCGCTCCTTTTAAAGAAAATTCCAAAATCGGTTGATCATTTAAATTTACTTCAATTAATTTGGGGTCTAGAGCGTCTTCCGGCAACTCATTTTTCGCTTCGTCCGCTTTATCTCTAAGATCTCTAAGAGAATCTTTTAAATTACTCCCGGCTTCAAATTCCACTACCACACTGGAACTGCCAAAACTGGAGCTGGAACTGATTTCTTTTATCCCATTCAAACTTCCGACTTTAGCTTCTATCTTTTTGGTGATTTGTTCTTCAACATCCAAAGAAGATGCTCCCGGATAAGCTGTTATTATAATACCCACCGGAATTTCCACTTCCGGGCTAAATTCTTGAGGAAGATTTTTAATTTGAAAAGCGCCTATAAAAATAAGGAAGATAATAACAAGCAAGGTAAGCCTCTTTTTTCTGATAAAAAAAGAAAGCGGCGTTTTTTCAAACCTTTTTAGCCGTTTCTCTAATTTAATTTTAGTCTCAACATTAAAAATTTTAGCCATCAACTGAAAAATTAAATAAAATTTTAAAGTTTTGAAAAATTAAGAGAAGATTTTCCTATTATTTTAGAAAAATTTTCCAGGATATCAGAATTAGAGAAAAAATTATTTTCCGGCTGGTCTTCCCAAACAACTTTATCACCTTCCCTTAAATTTTTGCTCCCTTCTTCAACAATTATTTCTCCCTCGTTTAATCCTTCCGTAGCCTCAATAAAATCTCCAAAAATTAAGCCCGTTTTTATTTCTCTCAATTCAGCGGATTTATTTTTCACCACAAAAACAGTCGTCTTGTTCTGGCCTATTTTTACAGCCGAAAGTGGCAGAAAATATTTTCCTACTTGAGTATCAGCCGGAATATTAAACTTGGCTTTTACAAATTTGTTAGCCGCAACACATTTCGGAATGTCAACAGAAGTGTAATTTATAGCAAGTGCATAACGTAGATTGAAAGGATTGAGAGATTCTGAAATATTTTGGATGGAAGCTATTCCGGGGTAATTCTTGCCTCCACAAATAATTTCCACTTTATCGCCTGCCTTTAAATTTTGAACTTCAATATCGGAAAAATAAACAACCGATTCCAAATCACCGCCACCGTTTATAACTGCCACAGTTGAACCGGGAGCTAAATAATCTCCTTGAGAAAAATTCTTCCAAACAACAGTACCTGCAACCGGCGCTTTTATGAAATTTTTTTCATAAGCTAATTGGGCTTTTTGCCTGCCAGCCCTAGCCATTTCCAAATTGTTTTGAGCATTTAGAATTTGTTGCTTCGTTAAAATAGACGTTTTTTCTTCTTGCTCTTCCGCTAAATCAAGATTCTTTTTAGCAGTTTCTTCATCAAGCGCACCCGCTTCGCCTTTTTTTGCTTTGTCATAATTTATTTCAGCCAAATCTACACTGTCCTCGGCAATTTTCCGATCTTGTTCGCCGGATTTTATTGTTTCTTCAAAATTTCTTTGAGCAAAATTCAAAGAACTATTGGCTGCATCCAGGTCAAAGGCGGAATTATTCTGCTCAAATTTTGCCAGAATCTGACCCTCTTGCACCTTATCCCCTTCTTTAAAATTAACCTCTTGAATAACACCGGCACTTTCGGCAATTACTTTCGTCTCTTCTTTGGCTGATATTTTTAAAGTTTTTTCCAAAACGGCAAATTGGGTTCTCTCTCCACCAATTTCAAAAACTGAAACATTTTTTGGGATAGCTTCCGCTTCCTCCTCAATATCTTCTCCTTTGCCCTTTAGCAAAAAAAATACCGCCAAACATAAAAAAAATGCCAAAACAAAAACCGTTTTTTTATTTCTTCGCCATTTATCCTTAAACGAATTAAGTTTTATTTCACCCACTGAAACTGAAAGATTTTCATGCTTCATGTTTATTTTTAAATTTCTAAATAACCGATAATTTTAACAACCAAAAAGCTAAAAGTCAATAACGGTCGAGCTTAATAAGTAAAAGTAAAAGAAAAATAAAAAAACAGATTACCGGAATCTGTTTTCTAAAAAAGAAAAATGTATTTATTGTTTTTCCTGTTAATCAATTTCTTCTAACAATTCTTCTATTACTTTTCTATCGTTCCATTCTATAAGTTTATTCCCGATTTTCATATTTTCTTCCGCACCTTTGCCCGTCACCAATAAAAGATCACCTTCCCGAACTAAACTCAAAGCTTTTTTGAGAGCCAATCGGCGATCCTCTAACCTAAAAGCGTCTTTCCCTTCAGTTTTGCCTCCATCTTTAACTCCTCTAAAAACTTCATCAATTATTTGCCGGGGATCCTCTTTATAAGGATCTTCGTTAGTAATAATAATCTTATCCGCATATTTGGCGGCGATTCTTCCCATAAGAGGGCGTTTCCCTCTATCTCTCTGGCCGCAACTCCCAAAGACCCAATAGAAAAGAGGCTTTCCCGCTTCGGTTTTTTTCAGCTTGTTCCGTAAAAGTTTGCCCACTTTTTCCATTGAATCGGGAGTAAGCGCATAATCAATAATTATTTCCACACCCTTATCGTTCAAAACTTTTTCCATTCTGCCGGGCAACTTTTTAAGAGAAATTAGGGCTTCTTTTATAATTTTTTCTTTTATCCCCAAAATTTTTCCCACGCAAATTGCAGCTAAGGCATTTTCAACATTAAAAAGGCCAGGCAGATTCAGTTCGTATTCTTCTTTTTCTAAATTAAACCGGGAACCGTTTTGATTTATTAAAATATTTCGGGCTTGAAAAAAATTTTTATATTTTCTTGAAATTGCTTCTTTTTCCAAAAAGGATTCGCTTGCCGAGTAAAGATAAGTTTTTTCAGGGTTGCTTAAAATAAATTCTTTTGGATTCTTCATTGAAAAATTAACAACGGCAAAACCGCTCTTCTCCCCCTTTTTAAAGGAATCTCTTTTCTTGGCTAGATATTTAAACATTTTTAACTTAGCCAGGCGGTAATTGCGCATCGTCCGGTGATAATCCAGATGCTCTCTGGTAACATTTGTGATAACTCCCAAGTCGTAATCGGTTCCCCAAGCCCGATTTTGATCCAAACTATGGGAAGAAACTTCAATTACCGCAAATTGGCATTTTCCCTTTACACACCGAGCCAGAAAATTCTGGTGAGCCAAGGGACCCATAGTGGTAAGCTTGGTTCTATTGACTTGTTTTTTCGCGCCAATTTGAAAATCAATCGTGGAAGTTACTCCCGCCTTATATCCGGCTTCTCTCAAGATATTGCCAATCATTTGAACAGTAGTGGTTTTGCCATTGGTTCCGGTAACTCCTATCACAAAAAGTTTTTTGGAGGGAAAACCATAAAAAATATTAGCCGCCAAGGCGACCCAGAAATGATAAAAATTTTTGAGGCGTTGAATAAGCATTTTCTAAAACTCGCAGTTTGAAAACCGACAGCAAAAATAATTCGAAATTAAGATGAATGGCGCTGGACCAAAAGATCAAGGATCTTTCCTGCAGCTTGAGTGGGATTATTTTCTTTCATTGAAATGTAAGCAATGGCTCCCGCTTTTTTCGTTTCTTCTATTTCTTCTTCATTGTAAATGTTGTCTAAAACAATAATCGGCGTTTCTTTAAAATTTTCATCGGCTTTCAAATCTCCAATAACTTTTATCC
Source organism: bacterium (assembly GCA_018399475.1). Classification (GTDB taxonomy): domain Bacteria; phylum Patescibacteriota; class Minisyncoccia; order CAIUEV01; family JAHKAQ01; genus M55B174. The sequence goes on along the minus strand of JAGYOS010000055.1, from coordinate 7,696 downwards.
CATCAAAACACATCACCAAATCTACAATTATCGCCAAAGGATCCAGGCCTTCAATTATTTTAGAAACATTGGAAGGAGGGATGGAGTCAAAACCTTTGAACTCAAATCCTTTTTCTTCAAAGATATTTTTGAAAACGCTTAACAGAAAATTGTCGTCATTTAACATCACAATCAATTTTTTCCCTTCAACCGGCAATTTATTCTGTTCTTTTTCCCCAATTACTTCTTCAATCTCTTTAAGAATTTCTTTCAATTTGTAATGGGGCTTGGATAAATATTTAACCACTCCTTTCTCTTTAGCTTGCTCAACTTGTTCTTTATCATCAAGATTTGACAAAACAACCTTAGGAATTTTTTCTATCTCGGAATCTCTGCGAAATTCTTCCAGAATTTCAAGGCCGTCTTCTCCCGGTAAAACCATATCCATAATTATCAAATCGGGCTTTTCCTCACGAATAAGACGAAAGGAATCTCTGCCCGTATAAGAACTGACGAAATCATAGCCTTCCTCTTTAAAAAATTTAGAAAGAATTTCTTGAATTTTTAAATTGTCATCAACCACTAAAATCTTTTTTCTCTTTTGATCCATTTTTAGTTTTCATTGCTAAAGAAAATGGGGAACTTCATAAAAAATTCAGCGCCTTTATCTGTTTCCGACTCAAACCAAACTTTGCCACCCAAACCGTCAATAATTTTCTTGGTTACGTAAAGGCCCAAGCCGGTACCGTCTATATTATGACTTAAAATATTGCTTGCCCTAAAAAATTTAGTAAAAATATATTCTTTTTCCTCACTTGGGATACCATAGCCGTAATCTTTGACTTGGACAATAAGATCGTTTTGTTTAGACGAAACTTTTAGGTCAATCTCCTTCCCTTTTGGGCTAAAGGCAAGCGCATTAAAAACAACATTCTCTATCGCAATTTTTACAAGACCCTTGTCTCCTTTAAAATATTTATCGGGGGCTTCATTCTTATAGTTAACTTTTATTTTTTTAGATGCGGCATATTCTTTCTGCTCGTGGATTATGGAAGTTAAAAGCTTGTCTATATTGATAATATCCTTGCCTTCAATTCTGTTGCGATCTTCAATCTTTACAATGTTTAATAAATCTTTTACCAGACTAATCATATTTTCATTTGTTTCAATTATGGAATCTACGCTTTCTTTCTGTTTGGGGTTCAAATCCCCGCCGGTTCTTTCCAACAAAACTTCCAGTTCCCAATGAATTGTTGACAACGGATCCTTTAAACGACTGGAAGCTATTTCAACAAATCGAGTTTTCAATTTATTAAGTTTGGCAACATCACTTATCCTGCCTATAATGTTTGATCCTGTTGTAAGCATAACCACCACCACAAAACATTCCGAAGCAATCAAAATTCTGGGATCCGAATAATCTTTAGTTAGGTAGAAGACAATAATAATCGTGGCGTAAATAACAATTCCCATTATCAAGAATAAGAAGTTGGGGGTTTGCCAAACGCTAACTCCCAAATCTCTGGCCGATTTTTTAAAATTAAATTGATCAAACAGTTTCTTCATTTTTTTAAATTAATTTAAATTGGTTAAAATTTCCATTGTTTTTTCAGCCGCTTTGCGCCAGCTAAATTCTCCGGCTCTATTCATCCCTTTCCTGGCCAGCTCGCTTCTGGCAGTTGAATCCGCTAATAACTTTCCCAAACGTTGAACAAGTTCGTCTTCCCGATTAGGATTAAAATATTCAATCGCCTCCCCTCCCACTTCCGGGATAGAGGTTTGATTGCTGGCTAAAACCGGGCAGCCGCAAGCCATAGCTTCCAAAACAGCCATTCCAAATCCTTCATAAAAAGAAGGATAAACTAAAAGGTCCGCCCCGTTATAAAGAACCGCTCTATCTTCATCACTAACTTTACCTAAGATTACCACTTTTTCGCCAAGATTCAAATCGGTTGCCAATTTTTCCACATTGGTTATTAAAGGATCTTCATGGTCCCAAATTTCTCCCGCTATCACTAATTTTCTCTTTTCCAAAATATTGGCGTAGTTGGCAACAATTTTTTTAAAAGCGCTCAGAAGAAGCCCCACATTTTTTCTTTTCTCAAATCCTCCAATATAAAAAATATAAGGAGGTTCAACGCCTAACTCGTTCAATCTTTTAATTATTTTTTTCCTATTTTCCAAGCGCTTAAAATAATCGGCCACTCCATTTTTAATGACCGTTATAAAAGCGGGATCTATTTTTAGATATTTAACAATTTCTTTTTTGGAGTATTCGGAGACCGTTATTAAATGAGTGGCTCTCTTAACTGCATCAAAAGTCTGCTTGGCATAAATGCTTTTTCTGAAATTATTTACATAGTCTTTTTCATAAACTTTCCAAACCACATCGTGCAAGGTAACTATATGCCTGGTTAGAGGAAAGTGGCTGGCGGAATTATAGGGAGAGAAAAAAGTTTCTATTTCATCTTTCTTGGCTTGCCGTGGCAAGATAGCTTTTTCCCAAGTGGTTTTTCTTACCAAATCATCCCTTTTATAAAAAGGAGTTGGAACAATTCTTTTGGCAATCATTTCACCGTCCGGCATTTTGGCAAGGCTTTCCTTGTCTTCAGCATAAAGATAAAAATTATGCTTGCGGCTTTCCTCTAAATTTAGAATCTCTCTCACCAAGTGAAGAGTATATTGCCCGATGCCGGTATTCCCTTTTCTGGCAAAAGAAACATTTATTCCAATTCTCATAATCTAGGACTTAAAGTCAATTGAAAAAAATTATCAATAAAATAAAACTAACAAATATTTCTTCTTTAAAAAACTTAGGAAGAAATAATTTAAAGTCTAATTTCTTTTAGTATAACAGATTATTTCAATTTGCTAAAAAATCCCAAATATGAAAAGATTAAATAAGTTAGAATCTAATTCCGATTTAATTTTAAAAATTTCAAAAAGCCAAAAATGAACAAAGAAATCGTAACCGTAGTCGGAACCGGCTATGTTGGTTTGCCGTTAGCTTGTTTACTTGCCTTAAAAAAGCACCAAGTTCACGGTTTTGACGTTAATAAAAAATTGACGGAAAAAATAAATAAGGGAATTCCTCCCTTTAAGGACAGTCTCGTAGAAAAAAGCCTTCAGAAAGTTGTTCCCTTTTATTTAAAGGCCACTCAAAATCCCAAAGTAATCGGTAAGTCTGACGTGGTTATAATTTCGGTACCCACTCCGGTAGACAAAGATTATCGCCCTGATTTTAACCCCTTGATTGGAGCGGTAAAAACCGTTGGGGAAAATTTAAAAAAGGGACAGCTTATTATTATTGAATCCACTATAAATCCGGGAGTGTCGGAAGAAATAATTCTGCCTCTTTTAGAAAGAAAAAAATATAAAGTCGGCAAAGATTTTTATTTGGCTCATGTTCCGGAGAGGATCAATCCCGGCGACCCCGAAAGGAATGTCTCCAACTTGCCGAGAAATGTGGGAGCCTTCACCAAAAAAGGATTGGAAAAAGCCGTCGTTTTTTACAGAAGTTTTATTGACGCGCCCATTAATCCCATGCATTCTATCAAAGAAGCTGAAGCAACCAAAACAATTGAAAACGCTTTTAGGGATATTAACATCGCTTTCGTAAATGAAATCGCAAAATCATTTGATCAAATGGGAATAGACGTGGTGGAAGTAATAAAAGGAGCTGCCAGCAAATTTTCTTTCATGCCCCATTGGCCAAGTTGCGGAGTCGGCGGTCATTGTATCCCGGTTGACCCTTACTATTTAATCCGGAAAGCCGAAACAATAGGTTTCAGCCATGATTTTTTAAAACTGGCCCGCCGGATAAATAACAGCATGCCGGATTATACCGCAGAATTGCTTCAAGATGAGCTTAACGAATTCAAACTCTCCGTTAAAAATACTCCTGTTGGAATCCTGGGAATTTCTTATAAAGCCAATATAGACGATACGCGCGAAAGTCCCGCTTTTGAAATTATTGAGAAAGTAAAAAAAATGGGAGGGGAAGTAATGACTTTTGACCCTTTTCTCAAAAAATATTCTACGGAAAAATCGCTTCAAGACATTTTAAAAAAATCTTTAGCCCTTATTGTCGCCACCGACCACCAAGATTTCATAAACAGGCTTGACGGAAAAATTTTGAAAAAAAATAAGATTAAAGTTGTTATTGACGGTAAGAATTGTCTGGACAAAGAAAATATTGAAGCCTATGGAATCAGATACAAAGGAATCGGAAGATAAATAAAATGTTTTAAAAATATGAAATTACTAGTCAATATCCCCGCTTACAATGAGGCGGAGGTTATTGGAAAAACAATTAGAGAAATACCTCGGGAAATAAAAGGAATTTCTGCAATCGCAGTCCAAGTGATTGATGACGGATCCACCGACCAAACTAAAATTGCAGCTAAAAAAGCCGGCGCCGATTTGATTTATTCCCATAAAATAAACCGCGGTCTAGGAGTGGCTTTTAAAAGCGCCGTTATTCAAGCTCTGGAAAAAAACTTTGATATCATGGTTAACATTGATGCTGACGGCCAATTTAACCCTCAAGATATCCCCAAACTTGTCCAGCCGATTTTAAATCAGAAAGCGGATATTGTTATCGGCTCACGGTTTTCGGGAATAAAGCCCAAAGGGATGCCCTTTATTAGAAAATCTTTAAATAAACTGGCAGCCAAAATCATAGGCACCTTCTTGGGAACAAAGACAGATGATATTACTTGCGGTTTTCGGGCTTACAACAGAGAAACAATGTTAAAATTAAATCTAACCCATCAATTCACCTACACCCAGGAAACCATTATAGACGCCTTGGGGAAAAATTTAGAAATTATCTGGCTACCGGTTCAAGTGACCTATTTTAAAAACAGAAAAGCCAAACTCACCAAAAATATTCTCAATTTCATTTACCAATCCCTGATAATTATTTTTAAAACTTTACGGGACACCAAGCCTCTCAAGTTTTTTGGCTTTTTGGCTTTATTTTCAATTATAGCGGCAGGCATAATTTTTGCCATTTTCCTCTTCTACTATTTCCAAACTTTAAAAATTTCTCCTTATCGTAATTGGATCGGATTGGGAAGCATTTTCCTCTTCTTAGGAATCCAACTTATGATTTTCGCCTTTTTGGCCGATATGGTAAAAAGCAATCGCCAAATTATTGAAGAAAGAATGTATGAAGAGAGAAGGCGCCAATTTGAAAAAAATAAAGAAACGCAAGAATAAAATGGCTCCTAAAAAATTTCAAATTCTTTTTATTTCAAGAACTTATCCGCCGGTTATAGGAGGCATGGAAGAAATGAGCTTCAATCTGATTAAGGCTGTCGCCAAATTGGAAGAAACTAAGGTTACCGCCATTGTAAACCGCAGAGGGAAAAAATTCTTGCCTTTTTTCCTTGTCGGCTTGATTCCCAAAGTTATTTTCTCCAGCGGGAAATATGATTTAATCCATCTCTCTGACGCAGTAATAGCCCCCATTGGAGACATCCTTAAAATTTTTCGCCCTAAAGCAAAAGTTGTTTGCACGGTCCACGGATTAGATTTAACTTACGCCGAACAAAACAATTTTTATAAAAAAATTAATTTGGAAGCCTTATTCTCCCTAGATAAGATAATAGCGGTCAGCGAGGCTACTCAAAAAAAAGCTTTGCGTCTGGGAGCTCCCCGTCAAAAAGTTGTTGTAATCCCCAACGGCATAGATCCCCAAAAAACTTACAATCCTAAGATTAAAAGGGAAGATCTTTTAAACCTGCTTGAGAAGAAACTGGGAAAAAATTTCAGCGCCGACCTAAAAAATAAAACTTTTATCCTGACCCTGGGCAGGCTTTGCGAAAGAAAAGGAATCACTTGGTTTGTAGAAAATGTGCTCGCTAAATTGGATTCGGAGGTTTTTTATTTGATAGCCGGCGACGGAACGGAGAAAGAAAACATCCGAAAAGCCATTAAAAAATCAAAATTAGAAAAGAAAGCTTATTTGTTTGGATTTGTCTCTCAAGAAGAAAAAGAAATTCTTTTTAATGCCGCTGACATTTTTGTTCAGCCCAACATTAAGGTAAAAAACGATATGGAAGGGTTCGGAATAACTTTATTGGAAGCCGCCTCTTGCAAAATGCCGGTAGTAGCAGCTAAGTTGGAAGGTCTTAAAGAAGCCATCACTGACAGAAAAAACGGTTTTCTGCTAAAATCAAAAAAAGTTTCCCTCTGGGTAGATACCCTGAAGAAGCTGATTGATAATCCGGATTCCCGCCAAAAATTCGGAACAGAGGCTCAAGAGTATACCCGCCAAAGATTTGAATGGGCGATAATTGCTAAAAAATATTTAGAAGAATTTAAAAAAGTTGCCGCCAAGCCGCCTAAGATTGAATCAAAATCCAGTGATGGGAATAAAAGAAACTAAAGCGTTTTTAAAAATAAAAAAACTGCCAAATTTATGCTAATTGATTACTTAAAATTTTTTTCCGCCTTTATCTTCCTTTTCTTGTTGCCGGGTTTTTCGGCTTTATATCTACTTGTAAGACCGAAAATAAAAATTTCCTCGTTGGAATATTTTATTTTCAGCGCCGGAACAAGTTTGGCTTTGATAAATCTTCTATTGCTGGTTTTAAATAAACTGGAGATTAATTTTAACTCTTCAAATATTTTTCACGCCGTTCTTCTGGTAATATTACTTCCTTTAGTAGCTTCAACTTTTTCCTCTTGGCACTTATTCTCTTTCCCGAAAACTAAAAAAAACCCGGCAATTAAAAGTTTGCCCGAGGAAGAAGAAACTCCTGCTTACCTTAAATTAAAAACAAAACAGTTGCTTAACGGAACGATCTTGACGCTCGTTTCTTTTTTAATAACAGCTGTTTTCTTGGCAAAAGACATCGTACCGAATAACACTGACTTGGGACACCACATGTACTGGGTAAAACTCATGGAACAAACAGAAAAAATTCCCGATTATGGAACAAGCGACGTGATTGTGGGAGAGCATCTGCCATTTATCGCTTTGGCTAAAATTACCGGTATCCCCATTTTATCAGCTTTCCCCGTGATCTTTTTAGCTTTTATAAATTTTCTTGTTTTACTGGCGGTTTACGCTTTGGCTCTACGGATTTTCAAAAGCCAAGCGATAGCTTGGCTGGCTTTTTTATTCAGCGGAGTGCTTTACGTTGCCGCCGAACCTTTTGGAAAATTCTCTTCCGGAGGAGTGGTGGGTAATATTTTGGGAAATTTATTCATTGTCTTAATCGTTTTAACAATTTACCTGGCTCTTGCCAAAAAAAAGAGCGAACTGCTAGCTTTGGCGATTTTCTTTTCCGGAAGCCTTTTCTATATCCATCACCTTTCAGCTTTTCTATTGCTTTTCATTTTAGCCTTTTTCGGCTTCGCCTACTTGATAATCAATTTCCGCAAACTTAAGAAAATCATCCCAAACTGGCTAAAATTATTATTCGCTCCCCTGCCTTTATTGGCAATTGGAATTTTTATTGCGACAATCAGCTGGCTCTATCTCCCTCATTACATAAGCGAGCAAGCGGTAAATTCCGTTATCCAAGCTCCCTTAAAAGAAACTCATCAAGGAGTCAAACTCGCCAGTTTTATTTCAAGCATCGGGGAATGGAGAACCGTTTTGGGAATATTGGGCTTAATTTGTTTTGTAGTAATCAATTTTAAGAACAAAAAATTTAAAAAATATTCTTTTTCCCTTATTACAAGCTGGCCCCTGATTCTTATT
>JAGYOS010000054.1 GCA_018399475.1 bacterium | reverse complement strand
CAAAATCTGAACGGATTGCCGGTATTCAGGTCTATCGTTATTTAAGAGCTCCTCAACCTAAAGGGTGGGCGGGCTATCTTTTAGAATACAGCTATTCATTTTTTTGGAGTTTTTATTTAAGTCTTAAAGCATCATTTACTCAAGGGTTCTCTATTATTCATGCGGCTAATCCTCCGGATCTATTCTTTTTGATAGCCGCTTTCTATAAAATTTTTGGAGTAAATTTTGTTTTTGACCAGCATGATTTGGCGCCGGAAATGTTTTTGTGTAAATTTTCAAGCTCTCACCGCAATCCGGTTTACAAACTGCTTTGTTTCTTGGAAAGCTTATCGCTTAAAACTTGCGATTTTCATCTGGCTACTTGTGTTTCCGGACTGAAATTTGTAAAGAGAAGGCAAAAGATTGCTTGCCCTAGTTTGGTTGTTCGTTCCGCTCCCAATTTGGAAGGAGTTGAACTCGCCGGTATTAATCCGGCCACCAAGAAAAAAATTGCCGAGCTAAAAGTTAAATTTAAATATCTCTGTGCTTATCTTGGAGTAATGGGTCCTCAAGACGGAGTGGATAAATTACTCGGCAGCATTCGTTTTATTGTCCATAATTTAAAAAGGCAAGACATCGCTTTTGTTCTAATGGGCGAAGGAGATGATTTAAAAAGGCTTAAAAAAATAGCTAAAGATTTTGATATTGAGAAGCAAGTTATTTTTACAGGTTGGGCCGGGAAGCAAACCATCGCCGCTTATTTAAGCCAAGCCGATTTGGGATTAATGCCGGAACCTAAAAATGATTATACCGATAATTCTTTACATAATAAGGTCTTGGAGTATATGGCATTTGGCTTGCCCGTACTGGCTTATGACTTGAAAGAACTACGGCTAAACGCAAAAGGATCAGCGGCCTACGTTCAAGACGGCGATGAAGAAAAATACGCCAAGATTGCCGTAAATCTTTTAGATAATAAAAAACTGCGCACGGAAATGGGGAAAATCGGCAAAAATAGGATAGAACAAGAAAATTTTAAGTGGGAGTATTCGGAAAAAGAACTGCTTAAAGTTTATAATTATTTGGCACTTCAAAAAGTAGTGAGAGAAAACGTTATTGCTTACCGGTAAATTAAAGAGGAAAGGGATAGCTCTGTTTAGATCATTGCAATTTGTAAACGGGGCTAAAATATTTTAGAGACGAAGCCGTTTTTATTTGACTTTTACCCTTTTTTATACTATAAATTTCTGTTCTCAAGCTTTAATTTTTTTCTCAGACTTTATGAAAAAGAAAGTATTATTTATTGCCAATAATTATCCCGCTCCTGATTATCGTCGGCTTTGGAAAAAGGCCACCTCTCTTCAAAAAGATGGCTACGAAGTCAAAATAATCTGTCCCGCCGGCAATGGTAAAAAACCGGGGATTTGTGAAATAGAAGCAATAAAAATATTTTATTACCGCAAGCTTTTTCTTAGAAAGAATTTGTTCTTTTTCAGCTTGGGTGAGATGTTGGATTTGATGCAAGTTAGTCTCCTAGTTTTTCGCCTTTATCTTAAAAGGAGTTTCCAAGTTATCCATTTTGTCAATCCGACTGATACTTTAGCTTTTGTCGGATTGTTTTATAAGATTTTGGGGTACCAATTTGTTTATGAAATGAATGAGTCTTACTCCGATAAAATAAAATACGGGAAATCCGGTTTTGGAAAAAATAATCGTTTGTTTTTAAATTGTTTGGGAAAAATTGAAAGGCTGGCTTTGAAAATAGCGGATATGATCATTGTTCCCAATTCCAAACAGAAATCCAGGATTGTAAGACTGGTCCAGGAAGAAAAGAATAAAATAATCACTATTGAACCATTGCCCGATCTCAAAGATTTTTATCAGTTGTTGCCCGGTAGAGATTATAAAAGAGGCTTTAACCATTTAGCCCTTTACGCCGGCAGTTTAAGGATAGAGAGAGGGATGATCAAGCTTTTGCAAGCTGTAGATTTGGTTGTCAATAAATTGGGTAAAGACGATATTCTCTTTATTTTGGCAGGCGAGGGAGAAGATAAAGAAGAATTAAAAAAATATGCTCGGAAAAATAACATTGCTCAAAATATTTATTTCCCCGGCTGGCTGAACCAGGAAAAACTTTTGGAATATCTCACTGAAGCTGATATGGGCTTAGTGCCGGAGCCTATTAGGAAGCAAAAAAGCGTTTTAGGAGATTCCGTTTTTGAATATATGGCAGCCGGCAAGCCGGTAGTTTCTTTTGATTCCAGGATAGGCCGCAGCAGAATTGGTAAAGCCGGTTCTTTAATCACTGATTATAATGAGCTTAATTTCGCTAAAGAAATTATTAGAATTATTGATAATAAGGATAAAAGCCGGGCAATGGGAGAAATGGGAAAGATAAAGGTGGAAAGGGATTTTAATTGGTTGAGGTCGGAGATTAAATTACTTTCAGCTTACGAAGAATTATTTTTGAGAAAATCTTTTTTGGGAACCGGCAATCCTATCCGCAAACCGGTTTAATAAGTCTGGGCCTATTTAAAATAAAAATATTTTTGTCAGCGGGAAAAATTGGCGAAGAAGTACGTTGGTTAAGTATCTTTTAAGGCTTTGCCTGCTGGAATCCAATGTTTTTTATCGGGAGAATAAGCGAACAGTCCGGTTGGTTAGCACTCCCACTTGACGAGTGCTAACTAATTTTATATATTTAAAATTACTTCTTATAATTTTAGCCAATCTTAATAATTAATAATTAATAAAAAAATGGCCAAACAAATAAAATTTGACGAGAAAGCTCGTCAAAAACTACTTTCGGGAATCAATAAAGTAGTGAATACCGTTAAAGTCACCTTGGGTCCCAAGGGGAGAAATGTTGTTTTGGATAAAGGCTTTGGTTCTCCAACCATTACTAACGACGGAGTAACTATTGCTAAAGAAATTGAACTGGAAGAAAAATTTGAAAACATTGGAGCCGAGCTGGTTAAAGAAGTAGCCAGTAAGACTGGAGATACGGCGGGAGATGGAACAACTACCGCTTCTCTTCTAGCTCAAAAAATGACTAAAGAAGGAATGAAAAATATTGCCGCCGGAGCTAATCCGATTGCGGTAAAAAAAGGAATTAATAAAGGGATAACCGCAGTTGTTAGCGAATTGAAAAAAATGGCTAAACCGGTTAAAAACAAAGAAGAAAGAGCTCAGGTAGCTACCATTTCCGCTCAAGACGAAGAAGTTGGTAAAATGATCGCTGATGCCATGGAAGAAGTGGGCAATGATGGAGTAATTACCGTTGAGGAATCTCAAACTTTTGGATTGGAAAAAGAAACCGTTGAGGGGATGCAATTTGATAAAGGCTATGTTTCTCCTTATATGATAACGGACACGGATAGCATGGAGGCGGAACTGAAAGACCCGGTGATTCTTATCACTGATAAAAAAATAGCCGCCATTAATGAAATTCTTCCCTTATTGGAAAAAGTTGCCCAATCGGGCAAGAAAGACATTGTAATTATAGCGGAAGATATTGAAGGAGAAGCTTTGGCTACCTTGGTTGTTAATAAACTTAAAGGAACTTTCAACGCTTTGGGAGTAAAAGCTCCCGGTTTTGGAGATAGCCGCAAAGAAATGTTGGAAGACATTGCTATCTTAACGGGAGGAACTCTCATCAGTGAAGAAAGAGGAATGAAATTGGAAAAAGCGGAATTGGGAGTTCTGGGAACTTGTAGCCGAGTTGTTTCCACTAAAGAAAATACAACCATAATTTCCGGCAACGGCAAGAAAGCAGCCATTCAAGACCGAATTGCCAACATTAAGAGGCAAATAGAAGAAAGCGATTCTGATTTTGACAAAGAGAAATTGGAAGAAAGATTGGCCAAACTTGCCGGCGGAGTAGCGGTTTTGAAAGTGGGAGCGGCCACGGAAGTTGAGCAAAAGGAAAAACAGCATCGGGTTGAAGATGCTCTGGAAGCAACCAAAGCGGCAGTAGTTGAGGGAGTTGTTCCCGGTGGCGGAGTTGCTCTTATTAGAACCATTAAAGCTCTTGATAAAGTTGAGACGGAAGGGGATGAAAAAATCGGTTTGGATATTTTGAGAAGATCTTTGGAAGAACCTTTAAGACAAATTGCCATCAACGCCGGTAAAGAAGGTTCGGTTGTTGTAGAAAAAGTTTCTAAACTTTCAGGAGATAAGGGTTATAATGCCGCCAATGATAAATATGAGAATTTGACGGCAGCGGGAGTAATTGATCCGGCAAAGGTGACTCGTTCAGCTGTGGAAAATGCCGCCTCGGTAGCTTCCATGATTCTGACAACTGAAGCGGTTGTAACCGATCTTCCGGAGAAACAAAACAGTTCTCCTGCTTATGATCCGGGAGCAGCTGCCGGAATGGGTGGTGGAATGGGTGGCGGAATGGGAATGGGCGGTATGATGTAATTTCTCATCACTCTCATTTATTGAGTATCCAATAAGAGGCGGATTTTCCGCCTCTTATTTTTTATTTCTGAAAATTTTTGACAATTGGTATTTTTTTGTTTATTTTTCTTAAAATAAAATATGTTCTTTATTAAAATTAAAATTAAGAAAGGAGGATGGAACTATGGGATTATATGAGGAAACGAGTGGATCATTTAGGGAATTGAAGACAGAGGGCCTTCTCCCTAGGGAATTTATTTATTTAATAGCAGAGATTAAAATCCAAATAGAGAACCTGGAGAGAAGGGAAATAAGAAGCGAGAGAGATGAAGAAGATCTTAAACAATT
>JAGYOS010000053.1 GCA_018399475.1 bacterium | reverse complement strand
TGTTTGAGTTTTTTTAGCGGTCTTTTTTACTCCCTCCGTTATTTTTTTTATTGTTTTTTTTATCCCACCAACTTTAAATTTTTTGGAGGATTCCTCTTCTTCTACTACTACTCCGCCCTCTCCAATCTCCTTATCATTCTTTTCGGAATCGGCTAAATTAACATTTTCTTCACCTATTATTTTTATTAAGGCTAATTCCAAAGGTAAATGAGGCAGAGGAGAATCATCTACTAAATTTTTAGCTGTAATTAATTCCAAAATAGCTTTTCCTACAAAACCGACGCTTAAACCTTCAGCCAATTTTATTAAATCATTCAGATTTTCTTCCGTTAATTTTTCAGCCAGTACTTTTCTTTGTTCTGCCGGATTGATTTTAAAAATTAAAATATCTCTTAGATAGTCAACTAAATTTTCAATATATTTTTTGATATCATAACCTCCATAAGCCAACTCGGTAATAATTTTAAAACCCTTCTTAGCATTTTTATCAGTGGCGGCCTTGACTAAGCTGTAAAATTTTTCAGTGCCGGGTGTACCTAAGACATCTCTCACCTCCTGAGAAGTAATTTTCTTGTCTTTATCCAAATTAATAATTTGGTCCAAAAGACTTTCGGCGTCCCTCATTCCTCCTTCAGCGGAAGATGCTATTTGAATTAAAGCCTGACGGCTTATCTTTATTTTTTCCGCTTGGGCTATTTTGCGTAATTTTTTAAAAATCTGTTCGTTGGGAATTTTCTTAAAATCAAAACGCTGGCAACGAGAAATTATGGTCGGGGGAATTTTATGGATCTCAGTTGTCGCCAGAATAAAAATCACAAATTCCGGCGGTTCTTCCAAAGATTTCAAAAGAGCGTTAAAAGCTCCTTTGGAAAGCATGTGAGCTTCATCAATAATATAAATCTTATATTTCAGAACGGAAGGAGCGATATTGATGTTTTCTTTTAATTCTCTAATGTTATCCACTCCGGTATGGGAAGCGGCATCTATCTCCGTTATATCAAGATTTTGACCGGATTCCACCAAGCGACAGTTTTTACACTTACCGCAAGGCTCTCCCCCATTGGGCTTTTCGCAATTTACCGCTTTGGCAAAAATTCTAGCCAAGGTAGTTTTGCCCGTTCCTTTCGGTCCGGAAAATAAATAAGCATGGGCTATTTTATCCAAACCGACGGAATTTTTTAAAACCGCCACCGTATAATCTTGGCCGGAAACAGCTGAGAATTTTTTAGGGCGATATTTATTATAAAGAGAAAACATAATTTTACGCTATTGAAAGCTAAATAAAAAATTGCACTCCGGTTAATGCAATTTTAGCAGAAGAAAAAAATAGTAGCCAGTCAATTATTTTTTAAATACCCAAAGTTTATAACCAAGAAAATTCCAAATAAGTGAAACTCCCGTAGCTAAAGCTTTCCCGAACATTACCCATAAATCTTGAATTTTTTCCGGGGGGAAATAAGCGTCCAGAATGCCTAAGCCGAAGAAAGGAGGAATAAAATTGCTTACAAGATAAGTAATCCCTGCGTTGATAAGAAGACCAACCAAAGTTACTGATAAAAATTGGACGAAATCTTTAGCCGCTTTATCTTTCCTCTTGGATTTTTTATGGCTGAATGTCCAATATTTATTGACAAAAAAACTGTTGATTGTAGCTATGCTAAAAGAAATTGCGGAAAAAACTAAAACATAAAGGCCTTCATTTTGTCCGCTAAGAACCAAAAGTAAATAAAGAACACCCCAGTCAATACCGGTGTTCATAAAACCTGTCACTACAAATTTTCCAAATTGTTTTATAAAAAGTTTATCGAAAATAAGTTTTTTCATAAACTGGATCTAACTTTTAAAAAATTCTCTTGGCGTATCCGGAAAATCTTCTTTTACCATTTTATTAGGGGATTTTTCCTTTAGAGAAAAATCTTCGGAAGAATCCATTCCTCCCCCGCTGCTAACTTTTATCGGTATTTTTTCTCCCAATTCTTTATTTTCAAATTCTAAATTTTCCGCTTCACTTTTTATATCCCTAGCGACTTCTTCGTTTTGTTTGGTTTCTTTCTCCAATTCTGAAAGATTGGGAGTCCATTCCTCAACAACTTTATTCGCTTGTAAATCTTCCGAGGGATTCATTTTGGCTGCCGCTTCCGCTCTGGAAAAACTATCATTTAAAAAAGGATCTTCCGCTTGTTGCTCGTTGGCAAAACCGGCTACCGTATCTTCCGCCTGAGAGTTCTTTTTAATCACATTCTCAATTGCGCTCCAAACGGGTTTTCCGTCCTTGGGAATAATAATTGTTACTTCATCTCCCGGTTGGGCCCTGAAATAAGTTACCGATGCTAATAACACTTTATAGGTTTCTCCTTCAGCTTGAATTATATAATTGCCGGCTTCATCTTCTTTTACTATTCCAATCAAACGTTTCCTGTCTACCGGGCCAATTTGTTTATAAACAAAATTACCGTCGTCGGTCATGGTAAGCTTAAGCATATCTCCTTCAACCAATTTGGATTTACTGGCATAGTTAGCCGGCACGGGATATTGCTTGCCTTCATTACTAATCATTATTTGACCGTCAAAAATTCCCTCCACTATCTGGCCGTTGGGGCTGGCTCCGTAAGTTCTTTTTTGGTAACTGGGCTTATCTTTTTTTTCTAAACGAACCAGCATGGCTTTCGCAGAATATAAATTTTTTTCCGCTTCATCAATAATACTTTTCAGAGAATCAATTTTATCTTGATCTTTTTTATTTAACTTTTTGGTTATAACTTTTCTTTCTTTTTTAATTATCATTTTAAAACTTATTAACTTAAAACAAGCCTGTTCTAATCAATCAAAGCGGTAAAACTGTTTTTTTATTATTTCTGTTTTTCTTGGCTCTAAAATCTAATTTAAATATAATATAATTTTTAATTTTTGGCAAATCGCTGATAAAAATAACACCCTACGTATAATATGAAATACACTTTGGTTTTTCCTAAACATTCAAAAGTATCTAGAAGATACTTCCGTCGTATCTCGTACAAATTCCTGACAAATTAATTTAAAAAGACCATCTTTCTGAAGATTAATTTTTATGTACCTTAAAATCAAAGAAAGGAGGTTAATATGAATGATTGTTACATTATAATGATAAGAAAGAAAAGGAATGGTCCTCTTGAAGTACTGAGAAAAGGTAGTGGTAAATTTAAATTTTTCCGAGAGAGCGATGAAATGTTGCCTTATCTTGAAAAAGCCTATGGCGAATACGGAGATAAAAATGTTTACTGCTTTAAAGAAATAAAAACAAGAATAGATATATCTATATCTATAGAGGAGGGATAAACCAATAAAAAAAGAACCTTGCGTTAAGCTAGGTTCTTTTTAAACTCAATTATTATGTTCTCCTTTTTAT
>JAGYOS010000052.1 GCA_018399475.1 bacterium | reverse complement strand
GAATCGCCGGCTCTTCCGGAAAAAGAAAGAGCCCTGTTTCCTCCTTTAAATGGCATTCTCCGCCTTAGAATAAAAAACAAAATAATTCTTAAAAACTTTCTATCTCTAATTATTTCCAGCCTTTGAATTTATAAATATCTATATTCTCATACCGATCAACCAAAATAAAATTATCTTGGCGGGGATTAAAACTCTTGTCGCTTCTGTCCTCAAATGATCCTCGGCTGTTAAAAATAACCAGAGCGTTTGGATCATTCTTTAAATCCTCATATTTTTCAATTCTTTTCAGGCCGTCGCCAATGGCAGCCCAATTGCTTGAATCATATTCCGGCCAATCAATATTAAACAAAGTTAGCTTCTCAGCACCCAGATAATATTTGGCAATCGTATAGTCAAAAGAATTAAGAGCGTAAAAATTATTATTTTGGTACTTGCCTAAATTACCAACCAACTCGTTATACCCTTTAGAGTAATCAACACGAACAATGCTCGCCAGAAAAAAGGCGTAAAAAATCAAGAAACAAAGCGAGAACTTAAATTTGATTTTAGAGAGCCAAACTCCCAAAAGAACAAAAATAAAATAAGCGGCGGCAATTAAGAACCTGGCAACGAAATAATGTCTTCCCGCTTGAGAAAATAAATAGACTATCAGCATAAAACCCGGTGAGAGAAGCAAGACCATAAATATTTTTTCTTTTTCTCTTTTCATTAAAAAAACAGCCAGCAGTGAAATAAAAACAGCCACCATCACCAAAGCGGTTGAAGCCGCCACTCCGTGGAAATCATTGGGTTTGGGCATGCCGGCAGATACCTCTCCCAAAGGATTCCCAAAAATAAAAATTTGGATATTAAGAAAAATATCGCTTAATTTGGCCGGCGTAGTCCAGTGCAAATTGCTCCGTCCGCCCAAATGCGCAAAGAAAATACGCAACCAAGGAGTAAAAAATAAAAGGGCAATCAGATAACCAAAAACCAGCCCTTTCTTGGGAATCAAGCTTTGAAGAAATTTTTTAAATTCAAATTTTTTAGATAAACTGCCGGCCTTTTTAAACCTCCAGGTTAAAAAAACAAAATAAAATACGGGAGCAAAAATTAATCCCATGTAATGGGTCAAGAAAGACAATCCTAAAAATACGCCAAATAAAATATAATCTCCGGTTTTATTTTTTTTCAGCCACCGAACAAAAAAATAGGCAGCTATAGCAACCAAAAAGCCAAGCATTGAATACATCCTAGCTTCTTGTGAATATTGGATGGCGAAAGGAGAAATAGCAGCAATCAGACTGGTCCACAAAGCAGCCTTTTTATTAAAAAGTTCTTTGGTAAACAAATAAATCGCCCAGACTCCTAAAATCCCAAAGACAGCCGAGTAAAACCTGATGCCGAAAACACTATAGCCAAAAAGAGAAGAGAATAATTTAGCGGATAAATAGTAAAGTGGAGGGTGAACATCTTGAATAATCATTTCCAACATGCCGGAAAAATTTTCCTTTACGACAATGCCGGTAAAAGCTTCATCGTACCAAAAATCCCTTTTGGAGATTCTAAAAAGCCTTAGCAGGACAGCTAGAACCAAGATTCCGTAAAGACCGAATTTTTGAAGACAGTTTTTTATACTCTCCATTTTTTATTTTATTTTTTAAAAACACGGCTACGAATAAAAAACCACTTAGTCATTTCAATAAAGAAGACACTGGCAATACAAATTAGAATAATCATCCCCCAATCAAGAAGGTTCAAAGGAGTTGTTTGAAGTAATTTTTGCAGGAAAGGAACATAAACAGCTGCGAGAAAAGAGACTCCAACTATAAGAACCGAAAAGTTTAGCCATCTATTGGAAAAGGGATTGATCTTCCAAACATTTTTTTTAAGGTTTTTATAAGAATAAACTACAAAAGCCGTATCCAAACAAATGGTTCCAAAAACAAGAGTCCGGGCATGATCCAGATCATAGCCTAACTTGGCCCAAACAAACCAGAAAAAATAAAGAATTAAAAATTCATCAATTAAGCCGGTAAACAAAATTAGAATTTTCATTTCCTTGGTAAAAAAGGAAGATTTGGGAGATAAAGGTTTGCGCTTCATAACTTCCTTTTCCTTCGGCTCGAAAGCATAAGCTAAAGCGGGAAAAGTATCCTCCACAATATTGTTCCACAAAAGCTGGGCCGGCAAAATAGGCAACGGCCAACCAAAAACTATTTTTGAGCCTCCGACTACAATAATTGAAGTTAAGGTATCAGCCAGCATGTAAGAAACCGACTTTCTCAGATTGTCTAAAATTACCCTGCCTTCTTCTACCGCCATTACAATGGCATTAAAACTGTCATTGAGCAGAACCATGTCGGCGGCCTCCTTGGCAATTTCAGTTCCCGAATCATGAGCCAAACCAATATTGGCTTTTTTAATAGCCGGGGCATCGTTAACTCCATCGCCCACCATGGCAACTGTTTTGCCTTCCTTTTGCCAAGCGCTGATTATTCTGATTTTATGCCGCGGTTCGGCTCTGGCGTATATTTTGATACGAGAAATAATCTTAGCCAATTTCTCGTCATCCAATTTATCCAATTGGCTTCCCGTTAATATTTGAGATTTTTTAACCTGCATGCCGATTTTCTTCAAAATGGTTTTAGTCGTATCCTGATGGTCTCCGGTAATTATAACCGGGTTAATGCCCGCTCCTTTGGCAATCCGAACAGTTTCTTTAATCCCTTTTCTTAGGGGATCATTGAAAGCCATCAAGCCGACAAATTCCAGATCTTTTAAGTTTCTCTCAAGCCGAGAAAGATCTTTAATGGGAAAATTAATTTTTTTATAACCGGCAGCCACTACTCTCAGCCCTTGCCCGGCCATCTTTTTTAATTTTTTGTTCCAGTCTGATTGCCGGCGGGAAAAATTCAAGATTTTTTCCGCAGCCCCGGTAATATAAATAAAATATTCTCCATCTTCTTTGATAACTGAAGCCTGATATTTACGCTCCGAGTCAAAACGCAATTTAAATATTTCTTTGGATTTTTGTTGAATTTCCGGTTTAGAAAATCCTTTTTTTAAAGCGCCAACAAGCATGGCTTTGTCGGTAGGCGATCCGTTAATTCGCCAATCCGGATAATCCGCTTGGGGATTCTCGATAAAAGCTTCATTACAAAGAGCGGCGATTTTTAAGAGTTTCGCTTCATCCTTTGTTTCCAGCTGTTCCAAAACCATTTTGCCTTGAGTCAAAGTTTTGGTCTTATCAAAACAAATTACAGAAGTGGAACCCAGAGTTTCCACAGAACTAAGGCGGCGAATCAGCCCTTTCTTTTTCAACAGCCTTTCCATCCCAATAGCCATAGCCACTGTAACCACTACCGGTAAAGCTTCCGGAATCCCTCCCACCGCCACGGCAATGGAAACTTCAAACATTTGCAAGGGACTTTCATCCCTTAAAATTCCAATCACAAATAAAAGCAGGCAGACCCCGACAATGGAAAAAGTGATGAATTTTCCCGAAGAAGCCAGTTTCTTTTGAAGCGGAGTTTTTTCTTTCACGGTCTTTTCCAAAAAAGAGGCAATTTTACCGGTTTCAGTATTATCCCCGGTTCTGGTAACCAAGGCTTTGCCTTCTCCGGCTTCAACCAGCGTACCGGAATAAACCATATTATCCCTTTCCGCCAGAGGGACATCTTTACCAAGAGTTTTAGTCTTTTTCCCAACCGGCAACCATTCACCGGTTATAATTGACTGGTCAACTCTTAAATTTTTGGTTTCAATCAAACGGGCATCCGCCGGTATTTTATCTCCTGTTTTGAAAAAAATAACATCTCCCCAAACCACTTTCTCAGCTAAAATTTTCTTTTGGCGGCCGCCTCTGATAACAAAAGCCTTGGTTTTCAATCTTTTGCTTAATTTTTCAAAAATTTGGGAGACTTTATTCTCTTCCCAAAAACCAAAACCGGCGTTAATAATAACCGCTATTAAAATTACTAAGGTGTCGGTTTTTTTATCCAAATAAAAAGTAACAGCTCCCGCAATCAACAAAATGATGACCAAAGGACTTGCAAATTGGCGGAAAAAGATTCTCAACCGAGAAGAAAATTTTTGTTTGGTAATTCTATTCCGTCCGAATTTTTTTAACCTTTTTCTAACATCTTTTTCGGTCAGACCCATTTTAAGATTGCTTTCAACTACCGCTTCCACATCGGAAACGCTTTGATTGTGCCAGTGAATAGGCGATTCCATTTTTGATTTTTATTTATTAAACTAACCTCTATTTTAAATTATAACAGATTGAACAAATTGAAAAACCATCCCTCTTAAAAATTCAGCCAAACGCCAAAAATAAAAATCTAAAAAAAATTTAAAGTCCGCTTAACTATTTTACCTATTTCTCAACATTTGTTATGGTGCGAATATAGAAGCTAATCATTAAAAAATAAATATGGAAAATCAAATAGCATTATTACATGAAAAAATTATTCCTTGGCTGTTCTCCGGCGGAGTAAAAATAGCTCTAATTTTAGCAGCTTTTTTTGTTTTTTACTTCTTGGAGGGCAAGTTTATCCGTAAAATTATCACAAAAGTTATTAGACCGGAAAAATTTGAATCTCCCGAAGCTGAGAAAAAAAGGGAAGATACCCTCATCAAAATTTTAAACGGAGTAATTAAAGCAGTTATATTGGTAATTGCCGCGATGATGGTTCTTGATGAATTGGGAATTGATACAAAACCAATTATCGCCGGTGCTGGAGTAGTTGGAGTCGCTTTCGGCTTTGGGGGCCAATATCTCATTCGGGATCTTATCTCGGGAATATTTATTTTCCTGGAAAACCAATACCGGATCGGGGATGTTATCACCGTCAGTGAAGTAACCGGGGTAGTGGAAGACGTTAATTTAAGGGTAACCGTTTTGAGGGACCTGGATGGCACTCTTTACCATATCCCCAATGGAGAAATTAAGCAGACTGCCAATCTTTCCAAAGATTATGCCAGAATTAACTTAGATATCGGAGTCTCTTATTCCGCAAAATTGGATAAGGTAATCAGAGTTGTTAATAAGGTTGGCGAAGAAATGAAAAAGGAAAAGAAATGGGAAAAAATCTTGGTTGAAGCACCCCAATTCTTAAGAGTAGATAAATTTGACGAATCAGCAATTATATTGAAAATTTTAGGAAAAACAAAACCAATGGAACAATGGGATGCCACCGGTGAATTAAGAAAAAGGATTAAAATAGCTTTTGATGAAGAGGGCATTGAAATACCTTTCCCTCAAGTAGTAGTCCATCAACCCCAGCCGAAAAAACAAAAGATCCGCTAAAATGTTTTTAAAAAAGAAAAAAGCCTCATCATTTTTTGATAAGGCTTTTGTTAATAAGAGTCAATTAACAATTAATCTTGATTACAATAAAGCTTAATTGCAGAAAATCTTTCATCTTTTTCAAACTCCTCCCTTTCAACAAAAGTAGGGATTTTAGATAAACCAATTTTTTCATCATTGCCGGCCACGAAAAAATGGCAATCTCCCGGTCCCAGTAACATGGCAAACATTCCATCCCCTACTTTTCTCGGTACCGTCCAAATTTTTGCCAATCCGGTTTTTGCCAATCTGGTAGGTAACAAAAAACCGACAAAAAAATTTGGTTCCATGGATCCCGACCAAGAAAAAGGAGTAAAAATAAGAACTATTCGCCAATCTTTCTGCGGGCTTTCCTTCGGGAGGCGCTTGTCTCCAAAAACGGATGAGGTGTCCGACCAAAACTTAAATTCCTCGCTTCCATAAAACACTTCTCTCCAGCCTCTAAAATCTTCTTCTTTCATTTTTTGCCTCCTTTTTTATAATTTTAGTTTTTAGGGTGCTTCGGTTAATTTTATTAACCTCCTCAGCATATGCACTTTTTGGCTTGAAAAGCAAGCTGAAAGTCAATCACAAGCAATTCCGGTTTCGGTAAAAATTTTCTCCCAACCAATCAAAGCAGTATTGGTATCATTATTAGAAACCGCCAATAAACCTAAAGGATATTCCGGAAAAGACTGTTGAGTAGATGCTATCCCATCAGTCATTGAAACGCCTGCAAGAGTAAGAGTGCCGAGATATTTCCAAGTTTCACGATTAAAAAATTCCAGACCGTTCTTCCCCGCTCCTCCTTGGTCAGCAACAATTATGAGACCATGACCGGTATCTTCTCCTTTTTGGTTCAGACATTTATAAAGAGTTATCCCCTCCTCATCTCCGGAAAAAAGGCCTTGGCCGAGAATATTATTTCCGTCGGGGTATGGCCTGCCGTCCGGGTGATAAGCCAAAACGGCGCCGCCGGAATGTATTTTTGATTTGATTCCTTCCTCTTCAGGAATATAAAGGGCTTGGTGATAATCATCGGCGAGTATTTCTTCAATGCTTTCCACTTGGGGAGAAAAAGTTAAAACTGCTTGGCCGCTTTTTAGATTAAAACCTCTCACTAAATTTTTTTCCGTCGCATAGACTATTTTTTCTCCACTTGGCTTGGTCAAGATGTCCATATTTGTTTCACCGCTGTCAAATTTACCTTCTCCGATTGACATAATCTTCACCAAGCCGGGCAGTTTATAGACAGTTATCTTTTCCTCATCGGGAAAGCCTACCAAAAGCCAATCTTCTGTTTGGTCAATTTCCAAACCGTTGGGCAAGCTCTTTGTTTCAAAAGCAGATTGCTGGTTTCCGCGAAAAGGATATTGCCAAATTTCAATAGTATCATTGCTCTTCCCTGAAACTAACAAGAGGGACTGCCGGTAATCGCCGGCTTCAAAAAATTCGGGAGACTCAATGTTGCTACCTTCTCCGTCAAGAAAAAAATCGGGCGTAATGGTAGCCGTTTTAAAAATGTTAAAAAGAGGAGGGGCAGAAGGATCTGAAGAAACAGCTGGGGTTGCTGCCGGCGCCGGCTCTTTTGCTTCACCGGCCGGCTGTTCCGTCTTCTCTTCTTCCCTGCTTGCTGTCAATTCTTTTTGCGCGTCAGTTTCTTCTTTTGCCTCATCGGATAAGATATCTTTTTGCAAGACAGCCGGAATTTCGGAAGGCATTTCTTCTTCCAACTTTAAATCTTCCTGACCCCAACCCAAAATATTTAGACGAAAAAAGATAAAAACACCAGATCCAATAAAAAGAAGCCCAACAAAAGAAACTAAAATGATTTTTCTGCTACTAAAAACCATATCGCTTGTTTGCTAGAAATTAAAAAATCTAATCAAACAAATCCTCTAAAGATTAAAATGCTTAAAATAAGCTAAACAAGATTATTATTTCGATGCTTCAAGTATCTTGGGACAGATTTTTCACGTGCTTTCTAATTTTCGCCAGTTGGCTTTTCACCCGCTGAATTTTTAGATTTCAGCCGTCCAATTATCTTTTTGCTAATCTTAAAAATTATCCAAATTAGCAGTCCAATGAGGAGGAGAATTGGAATTACTTGGATAATCAATACGATGACAAAATCAATAAAGCCCTGCAGGCTCTTCATAAGCCCATTAACAGAATCTTTAATTACTTGCCAAGGCCTCCAGGTTTCCGCCATTTGAACATCAGCGTCTTCAGTAATATTAATCATAATGGTAGACATCTCCGTTTGGCTATCCATTAAACGAATTCTTCCTTGAAGAACTTCAATTTCCTCTCTAGTTCTTGACAGCGCTCTGGTTACACTTAAAACGTCGTCCATTTTTCCCGCCTGCTCAAGAATCTTTAAAAAAGAAGCCTCCTCCGCCTGCTTATTCTTTAAACGAGACTGCAAATCTGTATATTGCTCGGTAACATCTTGGCTGGAAACCGACTCGGACAAAATTAAACTGGCAACTTTTTTCAATTCGTTAAAAGTTTTTTCAAAATTACTAAAAGGGACCTTTATCGTCACATAGCCTTGCCTGACCTGTTCATCAGCAATTCTGGAAACACTGGAAGCAAAAACTTCTCCCTGATTGGTCCGAGCAATTTGAGAAATATTTTCAACCGCCTTGTCGGCATTTTCCACTCTTAAATACAAATCGCCGGATTTAATTACTTTCTTTTCCGTTGTTGGCAATTCAGCTGTGTTTTCAGCAACGCTTCCTAAATCTTCCATCACCGCTTCCCCCATACTTTCCTGAGAAATTGCTGAAGGGCTTTCAGAACCTAAAGATTTACTATCCATGTCTCTTGAAGGAGAATAAGGAGCACTTGGTATCCCCAATTGCTCCGCTTGTTTTCCGGAATAAGAACCAGAGAACATATTCCCCAGAAAAGATGCCATTACGAAAAGAGCAATTAAAGAACCGACTATAATTGCTCCCCACTTGAGAAATTTCTTCATTTTGTTTTTTGGTTAATTTTTAATATTTTATTATTTAATTTTAGCATAGCAACGTTAAGAAATAAATAATAAATGCCAGAAAATTAATTTAGATAAATTTAAACAAATATTTCTCAGGAAATAAAAAACCGCCATTTCCTCCTAAGGATGGCGGTGATTAAAATAACTTTATCTCTTTATTTTTTTCTTATTCTCTTCCGTCCAAGTCCGGCAAATCCCAGCAAGCCGGAACCCAGTAACAACATAGTAGCCGGTTCGGGAACAGGCGCAACCGATCCCTCTATCACATCGTTCCCGCAAGTGGCCGTCCCCCATAACAAGGCCATGCTCGCTCCCGGATCATCTTCCCAAAAACCCGTTCTGACGTTGATCTTAAAATCAGGAGATCCCGGCAGAAGAGGGTTCCAAGTCACCGCTCCCCCTCCAATAGAGGAATAACCATAGTTATCCCCGACCGAATCTATCCAGACGGGAACATTGTGGTTGTAATTATAGCCCATATCCCCCGGATCAAAATCATCCGAGACTTTGTACGATCCGACGGCATATAAGGTACCGGCCGTAAAAATGTCATGATCAATGAGAGGAATGGCCCAGGAATAATCAATGCCATGATAGGTTTCGTAAAGAAACAAATCAGCCGGCAAAGTATCCCAACCTCCAATAGTAACACCTGCCTGAGGATAATTAGAGAAGATATCAAATTCAATACCCCCATTGTTGTAACCGGGAGTAAAATTTTTGATATTTATCCCATACCCCTCAAAGGCATTTACCCCAATTCTGTCAGAAAAGGGGTCGTCAATGTTATACGCCAATGCGAATCCAGATGCAAATAGCATCCCCACTACTACAAAAAAAACCAAAATAAACTTTTTCATTTTGATTCCTCCTTTCTTCCTTTTAAGGTTAAACTTTCTTTACTTTTCCACCTCCTTTCTTCTAGTTTGTTAAAGAACAAAAATATATTATTAAATTATATATATAATAGATTATTCCCTTTTTGTCAAGGTTTTAGACGAGTATCCAGACTAAAAAACTATCTGTTTAGATAAGTTATAGTTAATTGTAGACAGGTAGCAAAAGTAACCCATAAAAAATACGGAATATTAACATAAACAATCCACCGAAGTTTAGAAGAAACTCTCCAAATAGCGACCAGCGCCCAAATAAGGGTGCCCAGCACGAGCAAAATATCAATTGAAGCCAGCAGATTATTTTGCAACCCGAATTGAATCGGAGTAAAAGCGAAATTAAAAACAAGGTTTAGGGCAAATGGAAGCGCTACTTTCCAGGTAAGTTTGCCTTTCAAGGCTTGATAAAAAACAGTTCCGAAAGAAATGGCGATGATTAAATATAAAACCGTCCACACCGGGCCAAAGAGCCAAGAGGGCGGAGACCAAGAGGGCTTAATCAGTTCCGCATATTGGACTGTTTCGTTCATTTGATTATTGAATTAATCATTAAATTTTACGCCGG
>JAGYOS010000051.1 GCA_018399475.1 bacterium | reverse complement strand
ATATTGGAAAAGTTGGAGATAAAATGATCTTAAATCCTTCTCTGGAAGAACAAAAAAAAGGAGACCTGGAAATTTTTATCACTGGTGTCAATGAAAATGTTTCCATGGTTGAAGCCGGAGCTTCGGAAGTTGGAGAAGAACAAATATTAGAAGCTATCGCTCTTGGCCAAAAATCCAACAAAAAGACCTCGGCAGCTTTAACTAAAATAAAAGAAACCGAAGGAAAAGCTAAAGCGGAAATCCAATCCTTTTTAATTGATCCTCAGTTAAAAGAAGGATTAAAAGAAAAGAGTTGGCAGCAATTTCAAGACCTTTTTGATGGCTATAAAGACAAACAAGACTATGAGAAGAAAATTAAAAAATTAAAAGAAGAAATAGTTGCGGAAAAAATAAAAGATGAACCGGAAGCGGAAGCACAAATTAAGGAAGCACTGGATGAAATCAATAAAGAAGTAATTCAAAATAATATTTTGGAAAATAAAAAAAGATTGGGAGGCAGAGCCATGGATGAAGTTAGGCCGCTTGCCATTGAAGTTTCCGTACTGCCTTATACTCACGGTTCGGCTTTATTTGAAAGAGGAGAAACTCAAGGTCTTACCGTCACCACTCTAGGCTCTCCCGACAGCGAACTTATTTTGGACGGTATGATGGATGAATTAGATACTAAAAAAAGATACTTGCATTATTATAGTTTTCCTCCTTACAGCACCGGAGAATGCGGGATGATGAGAGGACCCGGCCGCCGAGAAATAGGCCATGGTGCTCTGGCGGAAAAAGCCTTGGAAAAAGTTATCCCGGAAAAAGAAAAATTTCCCTACACCATAATTATGCAAACTGAAATTATGGGATCCGACGGTTCCACTTCAATGGCAAGTGTTTGCGGCAGCACCTTGGCTCTAATGGACGCCGGGGTACCGATAGAAAAACCCGTTTCGGGAGTAGCCATGGGATTGGTTGTTGATAAAGAAAATAAAAATTACCAAGTTCTAACTGACCTGTGTGCCAATGAAGATTTTGCCGGTCATATGGATTTTAAAGTAGCCGGAACCAAAGAAGGCATTACCGCTTTGCAAATGGACATAAAGGTCAAAGGGCTTTCACTGGAAATTTTAAAAGACGCTTTAAAAGCAGCCCAAAAGGGACGCTTAGCTATTTTGGAAAAAATGCTGGCCGTTATAGACAAGCCGCGAGAACAAATGTCTCCTCACGCTCCTCGAGTGCAAAAAATCAATATTGATCCCGATAAAATCAGAGATGTAATCGGTCCCGGAGGCAAGGTTATTAATTCCATTATAGAAGAAACAAAGGCTCAAATTGACATAGAAGACGACGGTACAATTTACGTTACCTCCAAAGACCAAAAAGCAATGGGAAAAACCATTAAAATGATAGAACTGATTACTAAAGTGCCTGAGGTGGGAGAAGAATATGTCGGCAAAGTGACTCGGACTATGGATTTCGGGGCTTTTGTGGAATTCCTTCCCAAACAAGAAGGCTTGGTTCATATTTCCAAATTAGGTAAAGGACAAAGAGTAGACAGAGTCTCGGATGTTGTAAATATCGGAGATAAGGTTAAAATAAGAATTGATGAAATTGATTCCATGGGAAGATATAATTTAGGATTCATCGGAAAAGAAAAATAGCAAGATCCTTTTGAACAATTTATTTATGGCGTTTCTTCAAAATAAAAAACAAAAATAAAAAAATGGAAGAGAAAACA
Source organism: bacterium (assembly GCA_018399475.1). Classification (GTDB taxonomy): domain Bacteria; phylum Patescibacteriota; class Minisyncoccia; order CAIUEV01; family JAHKAQ01; genus M55B174. The sequence goes on along the minus strand of JAGYOS010000051.1, from coordinate 66 downwards.
AAAATAAAAACCAGTTTGACGGATTTAACCGGCAATTCCGAGAATGATTCCGGCTCTTTAAGCCAA
>JAGYOS010000050.1 GCA_018399475.1 bacterium | reverse complement strand
CTTTCTCTAATTGTCTTATTAGGACTAACTAATTTAATAGTCAGCGGGATCAAACTGGTTTTCCGCAAAATTAACCTAATCTCCAAATATTTGCTGCCTCTGCTTTTAAGCGGAATTTTCTTAATCTACTTCATAAAACCGACAATTTCTTTAGACCACCCTTGGATTTTAAGGCGTTTTATGTTCGCCGTGATTCCTTTGCTGATAATTTATGCTGTCCTGTTTGTTTATAAAATATTTAAAAATAAAGCTTGGGCTTTTGCCGTTTTAGCTCTGATGACAATTTTTCAAATCAATCTGTTTTTAGAATACGGGTTTATAAAAGAAAACCCTCGCCTGATTAAAAATTTGGAAAATTTAGCAAGAGCTTTCAAAGACAACGACTTAATTTTGATAGACAAAAGCAGCTCTCCCAACAGTTGGAGCTTAATCTCCGGACCAATGCGTTATCTCTTTGATAGAAATGCGGTTTATATTTACAATCCTCAGGACATTAATAAAATCCCGGCAGGAGCCTTTAATAAAACCTATCTTTTCACCGGAGCTGACAGCCTGGATAATTATCAAAATTTTATTAATCCGGAAATAACTCCCCAGAAGATCATTTTGGATTTCAAACAATTGGCAGTTAAAGCTTTTGATAAAAAAACCGATTACACCGAACCGATTATCCCGCCTCGCCTTTTGGACGAAAAAAGAGAAATCTATTTATTTGAATTGGACCTGGAAAAAGAATAAAAAATTCTTTAAGTAACTTTTAAAACACCAATGTCGAGCAAGCATAAAAAAATAATAATTTATTCCTTGTATTTATTCCCGGCCTTGCTGGCCATTTTGGTTGTCTTTAATAAAATTTTTCCTACGGAAACTTATTCTTTTAAGCTTAAGGAACTGGACCAATCAAATATTATTTTAGCTGAAGGCAACTCCTTTACAATTGCTCCTCTGCAGGATCCCCAAAAAATAAAAGTGGCCCTTGAACTTGAAACAAACTTTTCTGAAGAAACCGCCAATGAAATAATTTTAAGAAAAGGTTTTGCGGCCATCTTTTATCCCCAAAAAAAAGAAAAGGGATTGCTTGAATTTGAATTGGGAAAATACGCCGGCAAATTTTATCTGATAACCGAAACTGAGAAAAAACTAATTCCCACTCCCAATATTTTGCAAAGTTACGGAGGAGAAGCGAAAGCAAAACCGATCGCCAAAAATAAATTTGAAAAACTCCCCTTAAGCAAAGAATTGGCGGGTTTTCTGGACGGAACTTTAATTAAGAGCCAGGACAGTATCTTTATAATATCAGACGGAAAGAAAATAGTTGTCCCTTCTCCTCAAATCTTTGACGGATTAAAATATGATTGGGAAAAAGTTGTTCCGGCGGAAGAAAAAGAAGCCAGAATCCACTCCGGCTCCCCCGCTTTCCTCAGCTTGGCTTCTCCTCATCCAAATGGAACAATTTTGGAAGATGCTGCTTCAGGTAATTATTACCTGGTAGATAATGGAGAGCTAATTGGTTTAAGCCGTGAACTTTATGAAAAAAACTATTCGGCGATTGCTCCCATAAAACTGGCGAGTTTTAATCCAAAAGAAGAAATAAGAACAACTTTGGATAAAAATGGCCGTTGCTTTCTAGAATTGCCGGCTACTTTAAAAGCGGAAGAAGGGAACGCTTATAATTTCCAACTGCCCAAAAAAATGTCAATAAAAGAAATAAAAATAAGGTTTCTTAGAAATATCTCTTGGGAAAATATTAAAATTTTATTAAGAAAATTTAGATAATGAAACAAAAAACAGCCCGCAAAAAGTACACCTTCATCTTACGCCATGCCATAATTGCTTTGATTCTTTATTATTTGTTATTTTTAATTTTGGATATTTTATCCAAGGGCATTGTCAGCCGTTCTTTTAAGATAAGCTTACTGCTGGTGGCCGCTTTAGCTTTAGCATTTGGCTTAACTTTTTTGAGTAAAAATAAAACCTCGGGAAAAGATTCCCCGGTTTCTAAAAAAATAATCGGTGGCGCTTTAGCTACCACCTCTCTTCTAATCTTTTTAGCTTTGGCGCCTCACGATATTTTAACCGCCGGAGTCTTAGCTTTAACAATCCCCACCCTCTTCTTTATAAATAGAAAATATCTTTTAAAATGAACGGCCAGCTTCTACTGGAAAGATTGTTCCAAAAATATTCCTTGATTGCCGGAGTTGATGAAGCCGGAAGAGGGCCCTTAGCCGGTCCGGTAGTCGCCGGAGTAGTCGCTATAAGAAAAGAAAATTTGCCTTTCCTTAAAAAAATTGGAGTAAAAGACTCAAAAAAAATAAGCGCTAAAAAAAGAGATACTCTAAATAAAAAAATAAGAGAAAATTTGCTTGTAGGAGTAGGAATTTGTTCAGAAGAAACAATTGACAGGGTAAACATTCTTCAGGGCACTTTTTTGGCAATGAAAAGAGCTTTGACAAATTTAAAAGAAAATCCTAGCTATTTGTTAGTTGATGGAAATTTTGATATTCCCAATTTATCTGTGAGCCAAAAATCAGAACCAAAGGCAGATGAATTAATCCCTCTAGTTTCTGCCGCTTCTATAATAGCAAAAGTGGCAAGAGATAAAATTATGCTTCGGTTGGCAAAAAAATACCCCCGGTACGGATTTTTGAAAAATAAAGGATACGGTACCCGAGAACATCTGGATGCTTTAAAAAAATATGGCCCCTGTCCAATCCACAGAAAAAGTTTCCAGCC
>JAGYOS010000049.1 GCA_018399475.1 bacterium | reverse complement strand
AAAATTCTCCAAAAGTTTAAAGCTGGAGTTTCTCCTGATTTTTATCTAAACTGGAACTAGGCGCCAGTTTAAAAATTAAGCTTGTTTTTTCCCCAATGCCCTATTTTTATAAAATCACTCCTCTAATCAGACTTCCCGCTTCGGTAAACCAGGAGTTTACTTACAGTTCTAAAAATAAATTGGAGCCGGGAGATTTGGTTTTAATTAATTTTAGAAGAAGAAAAACTCGGGGGATTATTACTCAAAAAATTTCCGAATTCAAAAAGCAAACTTATAAAATTAAGCGGCTAATCCAAGTTATTGAAAAAAATTATTTCAGAGAGAAACAAATAAAGCTCTTTCGGGAGATAGCCGGTCATTACCAAGCCTCTTTTGCCTTGTTGCTAAAAACCGCCGCTCCGCAAAAAGTAATTTCTCGTAAAAAGGGATTGTTTGGCGAGGTGGCTCGGGGCAGTTTCAACATAACCCAAGCTGAGGTAGCCAAGGCTAAACAATTGATAAATCTTGCCAAGGAAAAAAGAAATTTGCTTTTCTTTTTTAAAGACCGTTTTAATATTTATTGTTACCTGATCGCCGGAACAATCAATAACGGTGGCCAGGTTCTTTTTTTAGTGCCCGACAGGCTATTACTCAACACTTACCGTTTAAAGTTGGAAAGTATTTTTGGAGCCGGCAAGATTGCCGTTTTGGATAAAGAGAAAGCTCAAGGAGAATATTATTCAAATTGGGAAGAAATAAGAAATGGGAAAAAACAGATCCTTCTGGGAACCCGTTCTGCAATCTTCGCCAATTTTAAAAATTTAAAACTGGCAATAATTGAGGAGGCTCAAGACATGTCTTTCAAGCAATGGGATCAAAATCCTTATTATGATGTTCGCTTTATTGTGGAAAAACTACCTGATTATTTTGACTGTTCGGTAATTTTTGGAACTTTTTGCCCCAATCCGGAGCTTTATTGGAAATTTAAAAAACAAAAAGCCATTTTCAAGCCTGATTCTAAAAAAAGAAGTCCAACGAAAGCAAAAGTCAAAAAACAAATTATTGACGCGCGTGCCAAAAATAATTTTGACCAATCTTCCGTCATTTCAGAACAAATTATTCAAAGTGTCCATCAAGTTCTTGCTAAGAAACAGACAGTCTTTATGGGAACTTCCCAAAAAGGAAGCTCGGGATGCTATTTTTGCAATAATTGCGGCTATATTCCAAAATGCCCTCGCTGTGAAAGAAATCTTTACCCAACGGGCCAAGGAGAACTCAAATGCCCCGTTTGCGGGATTAAGATAAAAATACCTTCCAGTTGCCCTAAATGTGGAAACAGATTGGTAAAAATGGTAGGTTTGGGCAATCGGAGGCTTTATCAAGAAATGCAAAAATTATTCCCCCAATTCCAAAGCGTATTAATAGATGAAAATGAAAAAAAATCTTCTCAAGAAAAAAAGGAACGTTTAGCTTTAACTTTAAAGGCGGGAATTGCCATAGGCAGTTTATCTTTTTTACGCCTGGCAAAATTTAACAGCTCCACGGGGATAATAATTTCCATTAACGCTGATAAAAGTTTATTCCTCCCCGATTTTACTTCGGGAGAAAATAGGTATCAAGAAATTGCCCGGCTTCTTTCTGAAAAATTTAGTTTTCTTTTACAAACTAAATATCCCAAGAATAAAACAACCTTTAACGCTTTAATGGAAAATTTTGAAAATTTTTACCAAAAAGAATTGGCTTTGAGAAAAAAAGAGAAACTGCCTCCTTTCAGCAAACTTATTAAATTTAGCAGCCGGGAATTTTCCGCTAAAAAAGCAAAAAACAATTTGGAAAAATTGGAGAGAGAAATAAAAAAAAATAATAAAAAGGTTTATTTTTTCAGCGAGCCTTATCCCGGCTATCCGGAAAAAGCTAGGAAAAAATATATTTACCATTTAGCAATCGGCTGCCCTCTGAATTTAGAAGACGAGGTAATTAAAAAAATAATCAATCAAGAGTATTGCCTAAAAAATAAAATTTCCATTAATATTGAACCTACCGGCTTAATATAGCCTAAAAAAAATATTTATTGACCTTAAGGTTTTTTCCTATTATACTTTCTAAGTTGCTTTAAATCGGGTGCATAGCTCAGTT
>JAGYOS010000048.1 GCA_018399475.1 bacterium | reverse complement strand
GAGAAAAATGGAAAAACAGGTTGTTGAGATTTTATGTAGAAGAGATTTGAGCCCAAAAAGTATCAGAAAAGTTAAATCCTTGGGTATTAGCAAAATCTATTCCGGTAAAGCCGGCTGTCGACCATCCTTGGAGAAAATTTCAATATTCTAAAAATTAACAAAATTGTCCAAAGCAGACATTTTCATTTCCCGCAAAAGCGGACATTTCTATTTCCTTTTGACATTTCTTTTCAATTTATTGTAAACAAATTTTTTATAAGCTAAAATAGAGAAGAATAAATTATTCGTTTTCCAATAAAAATTAAAAGATAAAATCCATGGCATCAAAAATTAAACACGTCTTGCTCGTGCTGGTTATTTTGGTTATCGCCGCCTTTTTAAGATTCTACGCCCTAAATGAATTTCCGCCGGGGCTTTATCCGGATGAAGCGGTTAACGCAACCGACGCTCTAAGAGCCTTGGAAAAAGAAGACTTGCAAGCTTATTACCCAAACAATAACGGGCGGGAAGGTCTTTTTATGAATTTACTGGCTTTCAGTTTCCAAATTTTTGGAGTAAATATTGTTGCCCTGAGAATGGTGCCGGCGCTAATAGGCTTACTGACAATTTTAGGCGCTTACTTGCTCGGCAGGGAAACAATCGGTCGCAACGGAGGCTTGATTTTTTCCGCTCTAATGGCGGTTTCTTATTGGCATTTAAATTTTTCCCGAGTCGGCTTTAGAGCCATTTTAGTCCCTCTGATTTTAGTCTTTTCTTTTTATTTCTTGTTCAAAAGTTACCGCTTGTTAAAAAACGGAAGCGGGAAAGAAAAAGTGGCGCTAAAAACTTCACGAGAAAAAGCCAAAACAAAAATTGCCCGGCTTGCCCAAAAAATTTACAACCTTTATAGCTTAAAAGATAAATCGGGGAAAAATAAAACCAACGTTAAAGCGGGTTGGACTTTGGCTCTATTGGCAGGATTAATTTTTGGCATTGGCTTTCATACTTATTTGGCTTTTCGTATTGCTCCGGCAATCGTGGTTGTGTTTTTCTTTTTAATCTGGCTGACAAAATTTAAAAACCGTTTGGAATTGAAAAAAATGGTACTTATCCCTTTGGCCTTTTTCGCTTTGGGAAGTTTTCTGACAGCTTCCCCGATCGCTTACCATTTTTGGGAAAATCCCGAACACTTAGGTTCCCGCCAAGGAGATAATTCTATTTCCGTCCTTGATCCAAAAAACAATCAGGGCAACCTTGTTTTAGCTGTCAGCAAAACTTTTCTCCAAACTTTCAGCCAATTTTTTTACAAAGGAGACGCCAATTGGAGGCACAATCTTCCTCCCAATTCCCAGCTTTTCCCGCCGGTAGCTTTACTTTTCCTGGCCGGCTTGGTTTATTTTTTCTTTAAAGTACTGGCGGGGTTTATTAAAACAGGCCAATCCGTTTTTCAAAACAAAAAAGTTAAAATTAAAGAAAGCGAATTTGTTAAGTTTGGAACCCTACTGGCTTGGTTTTTTATAATGCTGGCTCCGGCTTTCCTGACAGTTGAAGGCCTGCCGCACGCCCTCCGGTCAATAGGCTCACTGCCGGCCGCTTATTTAATCAGCTCCATTCCTTTGGTTATCCTTTTAAGAAAAAACTGTTTTCCTTCCAAATTAAAAAAGAAGTTGAGAATCTATTCCGCCGGCTTGGCAAAAACTCTCGTTTTTTCAGTTCTGCTGCTAGCTTTGATTTATAATTCAATTAACTATTTTATTATTTGGGGAGAGTCTCCGGAAGCCGCTCACGCTTTTGAGAAAAGGCTTGTTAATATAGGCAAGTATTTGGCCGGCTCAAAAAAGGACGGCCAATATTTGATTGTTAACCAAGATTCAAAAACAATAGCAACCGGTTTCCCCGTTTCCTTAGAGACAATCAGTTTCTTTAACTACGGGAAAAACGAAAGAGTGGTTTGCTTGCTTCCTTGGGAATTGGAAAAAATAAAAGTTCAAGAAAATATGGAAATTATTATTCAAAAAACAGATCCTCGTTTGATAGAAGAATTGGAAAAAAGATATTCGCTCCGGGCTGTCACCGTTCCCGATGAAAAATTCCCGGAAGTAAATTTTACGGTTTTAAGGTAAAGGACACTTGCCTTCTTTAAAACCAATCACTTCCAAGCTACCAATTTCCGTTTCTTGAAAACTATTTTGGCAAGCTTGGCAAGAATTTTCAAACTCAAGCCAGCTGGTTTCCACCTCGTCCCCCTTTTTAAAAATCACCTTGGCACAGACAATTGCAGCCGGAGAGTCCGAACCGCAATTTTCCAAATTCAATTGATTGCAAAGAATTAAGCCTTCTTCTGAGGGTTCGTTATCTTCCCTCTCTTGTTCCCGATCCAAGCTAGCATTAGTATCCATTGCTTCTTCGACCGGCTTCTCACTCTCATCGCCGGTTGCTTCCTCTTGATTATTCTCTTCTTCCGATTCTTCCGGAAGATCCAACTTTTTAATCAACTCCTCCAGTTCCTTGAAAAAATCATCAATCAACTTCCCCACATCTTGAACTTCCAAAGGCTCGGCGGTTTCGTTTTCTTTAGCTTCGTTTTCTTTAGCTTCGTTTTCCTTAGCTTCGTTTTCCGGAAGTTTTTCTCCTTCCTCTTCAACTTTTACTGCCTCTCCGGCATTATTTTTCTCCGCTAAAGATTGACTTCTCTTAGCCATTAAATTCAAACCGGCATCCAAACAGCCCGAAAGGAAGAAAACGCTGGTCGCCAGAAAAAAAACAAAGCTTATCTTTTTTAGATTGGTTAAAAAATTCATAAATTATTAAAAAATGGAAAATTGATTTTTGATTTTTAGTTTTAGCTCTTGGGGAAAAAAGACGCGGCGCTGGAAAGCGCCGCGTCTTTTAAATCTTAATTATCACAGACTCCCAAACTTCGCTTCAAATTCAGTTTAAATTCTTTTATAC
>JAGYOS010000047.1 GCA_018399475.1 bacterium | reverse complement strand
GCGGTGGTGGAATATGCCCGTTCCAAGGCAGGGATGAAAAAAGCGACTACTGCGGAAACTAGCCCCGAGAGCAAATTTGCCGTAATTGATATTATGCCGGAGCAGAAGAAAAAAATAAAATTGGGGAATTATGGGGGGACAATGAGATTGGGAAGCTACCCGGCTGTTTTGAAAGAAAATAGTTTTGCTGCTGAAATTTATAAAAAGAAATCTATTTTAGAGAGGCACCGCCATCGTTATGAGATTAACCCTGTTTTTTTGGAAAAAATTAAAAAAGCCGGGCTGATTTTTTCCGGCTTTTCTCCCGACCAAAAACTTATGGAAATAATGGAACTTCCCCGCAACAAACATCCTTTCTTTTTAGGCACTCAATTCCATCCGGAATTTCAGTCTTATCCTCATCATCCCCATCCTTTGTTTAAGGAATTTTTAAAAAGCGCTGTTCAAAGGAAAGAGCAAAAACAAAATAAAAAATAAGTTTATTTCTTTTTATTCTTTTTGGGAGTTAGAGGTTTTTCTACCACTTCCACGAAAGTTGTTTTAACCAAATGCCCGTTAAATTTTTTAATTTTTTTCTTGGTGAATTTAATAAATCCATCAATTGAAGAATAGAGAGTATCATCTGCTCCTCTTTTTACATTTTTCCCTTCCCGATATTTTTTACCTCTTTGCCTGATTATAATATTGCCGGCACTTACTTTCTGGCCGTCAAATAATTTTACTCCCAGTCTTTTTGAGACAGAATCTCTTCCTAAGCGAGTTGATCCTCCGGCTTTTCTATGAGCCATATTTTTTATTTAGTAATTTATAAGATTTTAATCTTTTTCTTCAAGTTTTTTTAAGCTTGAAGCGGTATGCTTTTTAAAATAAAGCGGAGACGCTGTCCGTCTCTTGTTTCCAAGAATAATAGATAAGCCGGAAAAATGCAAGTTAACCGCCAAACTTTAGAAAGATTTTTATTTAAGCTTAAGAAAAAGTTTATTTTAAAAAAGTTTCTTTATTTTTCTGCTTTAATTTTATTACCGTTAGCCGGTTATTTAATTGGCTGGGGCAACAGTTTAAAAATGGAAAATCCGGCTATAATTATTGATACTTCGGAGATTGATTGCGGTTGTGAGAATAGAATTTCGGAAGAAGTAGCAACCGATAAGGAGATAAAAACTTCGGATTCAGAATCAGGGCAAACCACAATAGAGCAAGTTGCAAATTCATTGACTGATTCCAACTCAAGTTTGGGGCAAGAAGGCCAATTTGTCGCCAGTAAAAATGGCCAAAAGTATTATCCTTTTGATTGTGCCTCAGCCAACAGGATTAAAGAAGAAAATAAAGTTTATTATCAAACAGCTGCTGAAGCGGAAGCTGATGGAAAAGAGTTATCCAGCCAGTGCCAGTAGTTTATTCTTTATAATCGCATTCTTTATTAGAACATTTTTTTTGTCCGGTTTTAGGGTCTTCAATAATTAAACTGTGGCACTGGGGACATTTTTCTCCAGTAGGTTTGCCCGCCATGGCATTTTTACATTCCGGATAATTATTACAAGCCCAAAAGATTCCTTTGCGGGATCTTTTTTCCACTATTTCTCCTTTTTTGCAAACGGGGCATTTAACCCCGGAAGAATTTTCAATTTTTTTGATTCCTTTACATTTGGGATAATTGGTACAACCTAAAAAAATTCCCCATTTGCCTCTTTTTATTTCCATGGGAGCCCCGCATTTATCACATCTAACATCTCCTATTCTTTTTTTAATCTCCTCATCTGATTCTTTGTTGGGATCTTCGGTGTATTTACAGTCGGGAAAGCCGGAACAGGCATAAAATTTGCCAAAGCGGCCGAATTTTTCCACCAGCGGCTTACCGCATAAAGGGCATCGCTTATCTGTTTTTTTGGAATATTTTTTAATACTTTTGGATTTTTCTTTAATCTCCTGGGAAAAAGGCTTAAAAAAATTATCAATAACTTTGACCCATTCTTTTTTGCCTTCGGCTATGGCGTCCAAATCGTTCTCCATCCCGGCGGTAAATTTTAGATTTACAATCTGGGGGAAATTTTCTACCAGCATATCATTAACCAAAAAGCCTATTTCTTCAGGGACATATTGCTTAGCTTCATTTTTACTAGTGTAACCGCGGGCTTCAATTGTATTCAAGGTCGGAGCGTAAGTAGACGGTCTTCCAATACCTTCTTCTTCCAAAGTTTTAATAAGAGTTGCATCCGTATAGCGGGCCGGTGGTTGAGTAAAATGTTGCTCGGTTAAAATTTTAAGCAAATCTAATTTTTCTTTTTCTTCCAAATCAGGCAATCTTGATTCTTGAATTTTAAAATTAGGTCCGTAAACTTTTAAGAATCCATTGAATTTTAAGAGAGATCCCTGAGCTTTTAATCCATAACGCCCGGCGTTTATTTCAACATCCGCCTTATCAAAAATCGCTTCTTTCATTTGAGAAGCGATAAACCTTTTCCAGATTAAGCTGTAAAGTCTGAATTGGCTTGGATCAAGAAATTTTTTAACACTTTCCGGATTTTTTTGAGGAAAGGTGGGCCGAATAGCTTCATGTGCTTCTTGAGCTCCTTTGGTTTTATTGGAAAAATAACGGGGAGAATCCAGACAATACTCTTTACCGAATTCTTCTTGAATCACTTCCCGAGCCTTTTTTAAAGCAATCGGGTTGATTTTTAAAGAGTCAGTACGCATATAAGTTATCAATCCGCTGCTTTTACCGTTTAGTTTAATTCCTTCATAAAGCCTTTGGGCGACACTCATGGTCCGTTTAGCGGAGAATCCAAGCTTATTGGCGGCATCTCTTTGCAAGGAGCTTGTTTTATAAGGAGGGGACGGGTACCGCCGGCTTTCTTTCTTACTTATTTGAGAAACTTGAAAATCGTTTTTCTCCAACTCTTGTTTTATTTTTTGAGCCTGCTCTTTTTTGGGGATAGCCAGTTTTTTTAATACTTTCCCATCTATTTTTCTTAATTCGGCCGGAAAAGAAAAATTTTCTTCCCCGTTTTGTTTTTGAGAAGATGATTTTTTTTGGCTAAGATTGGCTTCTACTGTCCAATACTCTTGAGATTTAAATTTTTCTCTTTCTCTCTCTCTTTCTACGATAAGTCTTAAAGCCACCGATTGGACTCTACCAGCGGAAAGGCCATAGCGAATTTTTTTCCAAAGCAGAGGAGAAAGGTTATAGCCAACCAATCTGTCTAAAATTCGGCGGGCTTGTTGGGCATTAAAAAGGTCAGAGTCAATATCTCTCGGATTTTTCAGAGCTCGCTGAATAGCCGGTTTGGTAATTTCGTGAAAAGTGATTCGTTCAAAAGCCATTTTAGGAGCGTAGCGTTGGATGATCCATTTTAGATGGAAAGCGATTGCTTCTCCTTCTCGGTCTTCATCAGGCGCCAGAATAACTTTTTCTATTTTTGAATTTTTATCGGTTATGGCAGACTTGATTGCTTTTAAAGCTTTATTGGCCTTGCGGGGGATAGAGTAAGAAGGCTGATAGTCTTTTTCCGTGTCCACCCCGATTTTTTTTTGAGGCAAATCCCTAACGTGGCCAAAAGAAGAAAGGACCTTATAATCCTTTCCCAAAAAGTGAGTAATAGTTTTAGCCTTAGTGGGAGATTCAACGATAACTAATTCCATGTCTTTTTAAATATAAAATTTAATTGTTTCAGGCAAATTTTTAAATTTGAATTTCGTTCGTTTATTGTTCAGGTGAGGTAGTATTCTTCCCCGTTTTTTTTAACTAAGCCATCTAACTCCATTTCTGTCAAATTGGCTAGTAAAACATTAGTTTCCAGTTTAGTCAAAAAAATTAACTTGTCAATTGGAATTGGCTGAGGAGATAAAAAATCCATTATTTTATTTTGGGTTTTATTGCGGGGCTTTCGGACTGACGACTCAAAAGAAGAATTCTCTTTACCGTCCGGGAGAGGAATTCTAAATTCTTCCAGAATATCTTGGGCCGAAGTGACCAATTTAGCTCCGGCTTGGATTAAGCGGTGGCATCCTTGAGATGATTGGGCAAAAATTTCTCCAGGCACTGCGAAAACTTCACGGTTTTGGTCTAAAGCATGGTTGGCGGTAATGAAAGTACCTGATTTTAAATGGGCTTCAATGATAACTACGCCTTGGCTTAAACCGCTGATGATTCTGTTTCTAGCGTAAAAGTTTTGCTTAAAAACTTTAAAACCGGGAGGATATTCTGACATTAATCCTCCATTTTGAATAATTTCTTGGGCTAATTGTTGATTAGAGGCGGGATAAATCTGATCTAAACCGCATCCTAAAACGGCAAAAGTTGCCCGACCGTTTTTTAAACAAATTTTATGGGACAGCGTATCAATTCCAATAGCCATTCCGGAAATAATTCTGATTCCTCTTAAAGTTAAATCTCCCGCTATTTTTTCAACACAATGTTTGCCGTAAGAAGAAAATTTACGGCTGCCTACAACAGCGATTAAAATTTCTCTCGGTTTAGGCAAACGGCCTACGTAGTATAAAACAGCCGGAGGGAGCGGGATTTCTTTTAAAAGGGCGGGGTAGTCGTGGTTGCTCAAGATAGTCATTTTAATGCCCCGAGTTTTCAGTTCTTCCATTTTTTGAGCGGGATTTATTTTTTTTCTGTAAACGATAAATTTTAAAGCCGATTTCTGATCCAAGCCTGCCGCTAACAGCTTTTTAAAGTTAGCTTTCCAAGCTTCTTCCATTGTATTAAAATAACGGTAGAGCTTATTGAAACGAGCGGGACCGATACAAGGTATATTATTGATTGCATTCCAGTATTCCATTAGAGTTTAGTTTATAGAGAGTTTATAGTAATTCCTGCAGATGTTAGGTAATTCGTTGACAGATATGTCATCCCCGCGAAGGCGGGGATCCAGATGACTGGAATACATTGAATTTATTTTGATTTAGTAGCAAATTAATTTTTAATAATAGTTATTTCTTCTAGCAAACTTATTTGGATTAAATGTTTCACGTAAGTCAGTTTTTTAGTAATTGTTATTTCAAATTAAAGAGTGAAAGTTTAGTCCC
>JAGYOS010000046.1 GCA_018399475.1 bacterium | reverse complement strand
TATTAGTCCATTTTATTTATTCTTTAGTTATTTTCTCGCTTTCTTTTTATATGACTATTCAAAAAAACGCCCTGAAGAAAGGAGTTGGGATGTTGGTCCCCAAGAAAAACAGAGATTACGCAATCTCCTTGGCTTCCAGGATTCAAGAGAAAATGGGGCACTGGCTTCAAGGCCAACTTTTTTTGAATGTTATTGTTGGAGTTTTAGTATATTTAGCGCTTTTCTTATTGGGAGTTCCCTACGCTTTAATTTTAGCTTTAATTGCCGGGCTTTTAGAATTTATTCCAAACATTGGTCCGATTCTGGCTTCTATTTTTGCAGCAGCGGTAGCTTTGACCGTCAGTCCTTTCATTGCTATCCTGGTGATAGTTATTTTTATAATTATCCAACAATTAGAAAATCATTTTATTGTGCCGTTGGTAATGAAAAAAGCAGTTGGCTTAAACCCGGTAATCATTATCGCGGTTATTCTTGTAGGCTTAAAATTGGGAGGGCCCTTAGGAGCATTGTTGGCAGTTCCCATTACTACAGCTTTTTCTATTTTTCTTAAAGATTTTTTAGACAAAGAAGAAGAAAAAAATTAATTCTTCTAAAAAATTTAAAAAATATGAAATATTTTATTACCACTCCAATTTTTTACGCTAATGCTAAACTGCACATAGCTCATGTTTATACGGCGGTTATTGCTGATGTTCTTGCTCGTTTTCATCGCCAAAAAGGAGATGATGTTTTTTTCTTAACAGGTATGGATGAGCATGGCAATAAAGTTTATAAAAAAGCTCAAGAGGCGGGTAAAACCCCTCAAGATTTTTGTGACCAAATTTTTCAAGCAACTGAAAAAACCTGGAAAAGCTTGGGCATCAGTTATGCTAAGTTTATTCGGACTACCAACGAAGAGCATGAAAAAGGAGTCCAATTTATTCTGCAAAAACTTTATCAGAAGGGAAATATTTACCAAAAGGATTATAAGGGACTTTATTGTGAAGGGTGTGAGAAATTTCTCACTCGGAAAGAGTTGGTTGACGGTAAATGCCCGGAGCATAATCAAAAGCCGGTTCTTGTTAAAGAAAAAAATTATTTTTTTAAGTTGGGAGATTACTTGCCGGCGGTCAAAGAGAAAATAGAAAAAAGAGATCTTTTAATAGAACCCGAAGCGAGAAAAAATGAAGTTCTTCAAATTTTAAGCCAAGGGCTGGAAGATTTTTCTGTTTCCCGGGAATCTGTAAAATGGGGGATTACTTTGCCTTTTGACAAGAAGCAGACAATTTATGTTTGGGTTGACGCTTTAGCCAACTATATTACCGCTTTAGGTTATGGAGCAAAAAGTGGGGATCAGGCACTTTTTAATAAATACTGGCCGGCCGATCTTCATTTGGTTGGGAAAGATATCCTTAAATTCCATGCTATTTATTGGCCGGCTATTCTATTAGCTTTAGATCTGCCTTTACCTAAGAAGATTTATGCCCATGGATTTATGACTATCTCAGGGAAAAAGATGAGCAAGACTGTAGGCAATATTATAGATCCCGACAGTTTAGTTCAAAAATGGGGGAGTGATGCAGTCCGTTATTTATTGCTTTCTCAAATTCCTTTAGGCAAAGATGGAGATATCTCCTTAGAAAAAATGCAAGCTCGCTATGAAGCTGATTTGGCAAATGATTTGGGTAATTTATTACAGCGAATTTTAGTTATGCTGAAAAAATATGAGATCAAGCCGGTTGCCGGCAGTTTTGATTTTGATGAGAAAAAATTTACGGATCGGATGAACAAGCTTGAGATAAACGGCGCTTTGGAGATGATAAATAAGCTTATAACCGATGGCAATGAATATCTTGAAAAAAGAAAACCTTGGGAATTGGCGAAAAAAGATCCTCGGGAGACGGAAAAAGTTTTAAATAATTTATATTCTCGTTTAACTTTGGCAAGCTCTTTGCTAAAGCCGTTTATGCCCAAAATTTCAGAAGAGATTTCCAGACAGTTGAAGACGCTGGATCCCAAGCCAATGTTTACAAAATTTATTCTTTGATTTTTTTATGTCAATGCCATCTAACCATCCTAAAATTATTGATTCACACGCCCATTTAAATTTTTCAGACTTTGACCAAGACAGGGAGGAAATCCTGGAAAATTCTTTGGAGTCAGGTACTTGGATTATCAATATCGGAGCTGACTTTGCCACCAGTCGAAAAGCGGTTGAAATAGCCCAAGGCTACTCTCGGGGAATTTATGCGGCTATCGGAGTCCATCCCATCCATGTTGAGAACGAAACTTACAGCCAAGAGTGTATGCTGGATTTAATTCAAAATAATGATAATGTCGTGGCTATTGGGGAAATTGGTTTAGATTATTTTCATCTTAAAAGTGAAAAAGGGAAGTTAAACAAACCGGTTGCTCTCAAAAAAATAACCGGTGCCAAAAAATCTATTCCGGAAAAACAAGAGGAACTTCTTTTTAAACAACTGGAATTAGCCAGGATTTCAGGACTGCCGATAATTTTTCATTGCCGCCATTATAAAAATTATGACGCCCATTATGATTTGTTAAAAATTATGGAAAAATTTGCCGTTCTTTATAAAGATTTTGTCTTACGGGGAGTGATCCATTGTTATACGGGTGATGCTCAATTGGCTAAAATTTATTTAAAACTGGGACTTTACTTGGGTTTTACCGGTATAATTACTTTTTCTACCGATTACGATGAAATTATTAAAGAAACACCTTTAGAAAGAATTCTTATTGAAACAGATTCTCCTTATTTAGCTCCCGCTCCCAAGAGGGGTTCTAGAAATATTCCCGAAAACGTTAAATTTGTTGCGGAAAAAATCGCCCGATTAAAAAAAATAAAAGTTTCTAAAGTAAAAAAAGAAACTTTAAAAAACGCTCAAAAACTCTTCTCTTTAAAGAAAAAATAATTTTCCGGATCTTAAGTTGTTGTTATAAAAAGTTTTTTCTGATTTGATTTATGGGAAATTTAGAGTTAAGCTTCGGAAGAGAAGCTTTTTAAATTCTTCTGAGAAAGAGCCGCGGTGGCGGAATTGGCAGACGCGCCAGCTTTAGGAGCTGGTAAGATTTATCTTATGGGAGTTCAAGTCTCCCCCGCGGCACTTTTATAAAAAATATTTTTTATTTAAAAAAATATACTCTAATTTTGAATTTCAAAACTTTTTTGATAAAAAATTTGGCCAATGTCTATTTTCTCGAAACACTATAAAAAATTAAATTCCGCGCAGAAGGAAGCCGTTGATTCTTTTGCTGGTCCGATTTTGGTAGCAGCCGGTCCCGGCACCGGCAAAACAGAAGTTTTGGCTCTTAGGATAGCCAATCTAGTCAGACAGGGGAAAGCCAAGCCGGAGGAAATTCTGGCTCTTACTTTTAGTAATAGTGCTACTGTTTCCATGCGGCAAAGAACAGTTCGGTTTTTAGGCTCTCAAGCTTATAATCTTGAGATAAAAACTTTTCACGGTTTCTGCAATGAGGTTATTAACAGCTATCCGGAAAAATTCATTTTTCTTAAAAATCTAAGTCACTCAGATGAGTTAGGTTCGTTAAAAATAATCAAGGCGATTCTTAAAAAGGGAAGTTTTAAGCAGTTAAAACATTTTTACAATCCTTATTTATTCCAGCAGGATATTCTTTCCGCTTTAGGCGAGCTTAAAAGAGAAGGAGTTTCTTTGGAAGAATTGAACGAAGCTTTAAAAAAGAAAAAGAAAAAATTGATCAATGCTAAAAAAATAAATCCCGGAACGGGCAAACCAACGGGCAAATGGCAAACTGCTTTTAAGCAATGGGAAAGGTTGGAAGATCTTGCGAAAATTTATGGAAAATATTTAGAAAAAGGGGCTAAGCAGGGCCGATACGATTTCAATGATATGATAATCTGGGTTACCGAAAAACTTAAAAAAGATTATGAGCTAAGAGATGCCTATCGCAGCCGTTTCAAATATATTTTGAGTGATGAATATCAAGATACCAATATTCCGCAAAATGAGGTTATTGAAATTTTAGGAAAGCCTGCCCGCAATCCCAATATTTTTGTAGTAGGAGATGATGACCAATCCATTTATCGTTTCCAGGGAGCCAGCCTGGATAATATTATTTCTTTTGAGAAAAAACATCCTGAGGCTAAAATTATTCCTCTCAATATCAATTATCGCTCTCAACAGAAGATAGTGGCCGCCGCTAAAAGTTTAATTGAAAAAAACAAAGAGAGGCTGGTTAATTTTACCCACCGCCGGCTGGATAAAAACATTAAATCATTTGCAGAAAAATCTGGGAAAGGAAATGTATTTTTATACGAATTTCACGATTCGGCGGTAGAAAATTATTTTATCTCTCAAAAAATTAAAGAGCTCCATAAAAAAGGGGTGCCTTTTAAAGAAATGGCTGTGATTAACAGGACGAATGAGCACATTTCCCAAATTGCAGATTATCTTATCAAGGCCGGTATTCCGGTAGAAGCTTCCAAACTTAATTCTATCCTTGACGAGAGGGAAATCAGAGAAATTTTAAGCTTGTTGGCTGCAGTGGTTAATCCCAATGACAAAGTTGCCGTTTATGAGGCAATGAGTTTAGAAATTTGGGGCATTAACCCGGAAGACTTTTTGGAATTTAATTTGCAAGCTGGCAGGGCCAGGAAAAATTACGTTGAATTTTGGGAGCAAAGAGAATCCAAAGAAAAGGGAGGAGAAACCGGCAAGAAATTTAAATGGCAAGATTTTGAGAAAATAAATGTTTTTTTTAAAAAAATTATTCAATGGCACAAAGAGAGTATCCATTCTCCGGCAATTTTGATTTTGGAAAAAGTGATTAATGAAACCGGTTTGGTTGAAAATTGTTTACTGGAAAAGGATGTCAGGAAACTTAATCGAATCTTCTCATTGTTTTCTTTTGTAAAAGAAGCTAATCGGAGCAATCTTTCTTTAAAATTAAAAGCTTTGGTGGAAGATTTAAAAATTATGCAAGAGGATGATTTGGCCATTAAGGAAAAAACGCTTTCCATGGCTGAAGATGATGTTCAAATTATTACCGCCCACGCCGCTAAAGGTTTGGAATTTGAAGCGGTTTTTATTCCTCGCCTTTATCAAGGTAATTGGAGCGGTAAGAGAGGGGGAAAACTTCTTAAAATCCCTTGGGAGCTTCTTTCTCTATCTCAAAAAGGAGAAGATGAATCGGCGAAGGAAGATGACGAGAGGAGAGCTTTGTTTGTAGCTATGACTAGGGCTAAAAGCCAATTATTTTTGAGCCGAGCGGAATATTATGATCTTTCCAATGATTCTTTTAATAATGCCAAGGCTCCTTCCAGATTTTTAGAAGAAATCGGTGAAAATTTCTTTCAAAGGGGAAAAGTTGAAAAATACGAAAAGGCGGCCTTGGAAAGAATGGCGATAGAATTAAAAGAGAAACCGGTTGCTAGTGCCGGAAAACGTTTAAAACAAGAAAACAATTTTTTACGCCGGCAAGTGGAAAATTTGGTTTTAAGCCCTACCAGCTTAAACCTTTATCTTCAGTGCCCTCTTAAGTATAAGCTCGAAAAATTGTTGATGATACCCAGTGCTAAAAATAAAACAGCTTCTTTAGGCACGGCTGTTCATGCCGCTCTAGAGAAATTTTTTAGCGGCTTTAAAGAAGGCGGACCACTTAGCAAATCTTCCTTACTTTCTTTTTTTAAAGAAGCTATCACTTTGGAAATTTTTGCCGCTGATGAGTTAAAGGATGCTCTTAAAGAGGGCAAAAAAATGTTGAGTGGTTATTTTGAAGAATATCATAAAGGTTTTAGCAAGCCCCTGGCTCTGGAGATGGGTTTTGAAAAAATTTATCTTCCGGGGACATCAACTGCTGGTGATGGCTTAGTTATGCTAACCGGAAAAATAGATAAAATTGAAGCGATCGGTCCAAAAAAAGTAAATAAAAAAAGTAAAATTCCGGTAAAGGTTATTGATTACAAGACAGGCAGACCTCAAACAAGGAATGAAATTCAAGGGAAAACAAAAAATTCTTCGGGAGATATTTATCGCCAATTGGTTTTTTATAAACTGCTTTCTCTGCTGGATAAAAAATTTCCTTATTATGTAGAAGAAGCCGAGGTTGATTTTGTTAAACCGAATAATGGGCGATTTAGGAAAGAAAGTTTTCCGATAACCGAAAAAGAAACAACTGAATTAGCAGAAGAAATAAAGGCAGTAGTCCGGAAAATAAAGAATTTGAATTTTGAACCCACTAAAGATAAAAATCATTGTCAAAACTGTGATTTAAAAAACATCTGCTCTCGTTTTTAATGTTTTTTTAAATTATTTTTTGAGTTTTTTAACAACATCTTCTCTATACTGAGCCGAGATAATTTTGAAGAAGGGAGGTGATGAAATGAGAAACAAAAAATTTGCATTCGGCTCCTCACCAGTTTCTTTGAGAGATTTTTTTCTCCTTAGAAATAAAAAAAGCAAACTTATTCTAGTAGCTTTTTTAGTTCTAACGGCTTTTGTTTTTGCCTTTAGCGTTCGTTCCTATTTTTCTTCCCAAAAAGGAGCTTTGGGGAATAAAGTTTCCATGGCAAATTTGGATTTGGAAGTTACCGAAGAAAATGGATCGGTTTTAGCTCCTTTTGAATTTAGCGATATCTATCCGGGTTGGGACCGTGAAGTCCGGGGTAAAATAAGGAATACCGGTTCCATGGAATCTATTTTTAGAAGCCGTATTCAAAATGGCAATCCTGATTTTGAGATTTTGGCCAATGCCGTTCTTTATTC
>JAGYOS010000045.1 GCA_018399475.1 bacterium | reverse complement strand
CAAATATGGTTTTATTCTTTCTGGCGCTTTAGAGCCAATGATAATGTATCCCGATGAATTGGCTCGTGGTTCACGTGTACGTGATTTCTCTTTATGGCAAAGATGGCGGGACGGTATGCTTATTTATGGATATACGGAGACACTTTTTCAGCATTTATCTGCCTTACAATGGCGGTCCTACCCCGATTGCTCGTTTTATTTTGTGGTTGATAGTTACTTTAGCCTTACTTTCGAGATCACGTGTGAACTTGCCTGTCCCAGTGGTCACTCCTCTGGCGGGCTCTTGTTCCTTGGCTAGGTCCCTTGGCTAATATTATTCATGCCCTTCGTAGCTCAATGTTACGGAGGGCGCTTTTTTTTATGAAGAGTTATCCAGCAAATATTTGTACTGAGAATTACGCCATCAACACCGCCACCGGCGTTAACTTAGCGATAGGATTGGCTATTTTATTTTCTTGAACCACTTTGGAAATCTCGTTGATGTCTTTATGAAACTGGCTTGCCTGTTGCACTATCCCTTTTGACCGCCCGTTGTAAAGACGGATTTTTCTCTCTTCCATGTTTTTCAAAAGCTCTCTTTTTGTTTGGGGAATACCCTCGCTTTTGTTTTTAGATTTTCCGGCACCGTGGTTTATGGAATAAAAAGCAGCTGTATTTTCATCAGATCCTCCTACTAAATAAGAAGGAGTACTCATTGATCCTGCCAAAACTCCCAATTCTCCTGTCTTGGAGAAGAGGGGATGGTCTTTCATTCTGCTTGGTCCGAATCCCCGGGAAGCGCCGTTGCGGTGGACCCAAACATTTTCTCCAAAATGATTTTCTCTTGCCAGTAATACGTGGGGAATATCGTAAATTAATTCTAATTTTATTTTCTCTCGGAAAGTTTTTTGAATCGCTTCTTCAATGTTTTTTGTTATCATGATGCGGTTGGCAAAGCCGTAATTAGCCGAAGCTTTATTGGCGATAAGGAAAGCCTTACCTCTTTTTGAGTGAGGATCAATTTCAAAAAATTCTTTCTTTTCTCGGTATTCTTTAACTTCTTTTTGGAGCTTCATAATTTCTTTGCGGGAAAGGAGATCCGAGTTAAAAGTGAGCCTGCCTAAATTGGTTATGATTTTCATGCTCAGATGTTCTTCTTTTTTGGGAGTGAAGAAATAACTGGCATATTGTCCAAAGACTCCCGAGCCGGTATGCATCAGGAAAATATATTGGCCCTTTTTTAAGCCAAGAACATCTGCTTTTTCCTGGTCAATCGGATCCACTTTCATTAAGTCTAAAAAGTGATTGCCGGCTTCTCCTAAAATACCTAGGCGAAACTGGGCTATTCTCAGGAAAATTTTAGGAACGGCGTCCAAAATTTCTTTGCGAGAAGGAGGTTCGGAGAAAAAATTTCCCTTTTTGTACATATTGTTTATTTCTTTCTCATCTCTGCCTATAAATTTCAAAAGAGCTTTGGAGCCGAAACGGCAAATGTCAAAAGCGGTTTTGTAATCTATCCAATCTCCCCAATAAGTTCTGGTAGGGACTTGGTGAATTAATTCCAAAAACAATTCATTTATTGATTCTTGGGAAAGATTCTCTTCGTTCCAGGGGGTGGCTAATAGACGCATACCGCAATTTGGTGCGGTATCCATTATTTGCGGGAGGATTTTATCTTTGGTAGCTACTACCGTGCCGGTTGGACATTTACGGCCAACTTTGGAATGGACATCGGGCATAACGGCTACGTGTTTAAAAACATTGCCGTTTTCAGCGGTATTTTCCAATTGCAATTGGGTTGGCTTATCCGGCATTAAACTGGGGGACAAAAAATATTTTATAGGAGCCATAGATTAAAAGGTTATTTTATTATTTTCTAAAAAATTTCTTGTTAATTTAGTAAATTGTTCCTGCTCGTGCATTGCCCAATCATGGAAGCCTTTTACATCAACCAATTTTGCTTGGGGAATAAGCTGAACCAAATACCGGGCGTCGTTCTTTCTAAAAAGGTTATCTTTTTTAGCGTGGATTATCAAGGCGGGGGAAGAAACTTTTCTTATCAAATCGGAATAATCTTTCCCCATGGCGTAGTGAGCTGATTTTAAAGCGAAACCGGCCTTATTCTGTTTATTGCCATTATTGTTTTCAGCCAGCTCTTTTATATTTTTATAGAGTTTTTTAAAGGCTTCAATCCCTTGTTTGGAATAACTTTGGCGGATCACTTTCATTGCCATGGAAAAAGCTAAACCTTTCTCAGACAATTTAAGAGGGTGGCCGGCGCTGTTGGAAGCGATTACTTTCAGTGCTCGGCTGTTTTCAGCTGCCATGAGAATAGCGATGCCTCCTCCCATAGAATGGCCGCTGACATAATATTTTGAGACGCCTTCTTTATCCAGCAGTTCGTTGAAAAAATACGCCAGTTCATCAAGTCCTAAAAGTTTATCGGGATAGTAATTATTAGTGAATCCCGGCACTTCAGGGGCAATAACCCTGTAATTTTCCGATAATTCGCTTAAAATTTTTCCGTAGCTTTTTAAAGGATGGGCGATACCTCCGTGGATAAAAACAAAAACCGGTTTGTCCGATTCTGAATCATAGTATATTGTCTTTATCCCTCGGCTGTTTTTGAATTTTTTTTCTGAAAATTCCATTAAAATCAAGTTAGGTATTCTGCTTATTTCAATTTAAAAAATCGTTGATTTTTTCAACGCTTCCCAATTTTTAGAGAAATTGATTAAATTTTTTCGTAAAGTTGTTTGTATTTCTCAACACATTCTTCAATATCAAAAAAAGACTCTGTGTTTTTCCGTGCGTTAGTTCTAAGTTTATTCTCCAATTTTTTATTTTGCAATATCTTGAGTATTTTTGAAGAAAGTTCCTCGGGACTTTTTTCTTTTAGGAGCAGAGCGGAATCGGGGTATTGGATTGCTTCCGCCAAAGGATCTATCTCAGAAATTATGGTAGGGAGGCCGGATGCCATTGCTTCCAGAACAGTAAGAGGGATATCAAATTTACCTGTCATTTTCTCAATGGGAAAAATGAAAATATCCGCCAGATTATAAAGATTTTCCATCTTTGCGTAAGTTTCCAAGTAAATTACTTTATCCGCTAAATTTAATTCCGCTATCTTTTTTTGGATTTCCGCCTTTTTCTCCAAATCCTGCTTTGACTTAATGCGGCAGGCGAAAATAAATTTGAAAGAAGTAAATCTTTTGCTTAGTTGCATGAGCGATTCAATTATTCTATCAGTAGCTCCTAAGCGGACGTATTCTCCGGTGTAGAGAATAGCTTTTTCTTTCTCTTCTACTCCTATTTCTTTTAGCAACTTTTTATTTTTCGGGCGGTATTTAAATTTTTTTAAATCAATCCCCGGCCTAATGCAAGCCACGTTAGGGATGCCTAGATTAGCCAGCTTATTTTTAGAATAATCAGAGTGGGTAATTATTCTGTCGGCGAATAAATAAGATTTCCAATTTCCTTTGTTTATCTTTAAAAAATCCAAGGTGGCTATAGTTTGTATCGTTTTTATTGTTGTGCGATTTTTGAGTTTAAGCTTGGGCAGAACAACATTTTTTAAAATAGAGGTTGTTAAAAAACTAGGGGTGAAAAGAAAATGGAGAATGCCAACTTCCGGCGGAAGGCTTGTTAAAAATTTCAGCAACCTCATTTTTTGTCCGAAGGATAATTGTAAATCAGGAGAGGTATAGATAGGATGCTCTTTTATGTTGGATTTTTTTTGGCGAAGCTTTTTATAAGTAAGAAGATGAAAATCATTTTCTTCTATTCTTCGGGAAAGCTCATAAGCAAAATTTTTGCTGGCCTCATCCCAAGGCAGGCAAATCGGCCGAGTTACCATCAAAATTTGTTTTCTAATACTCATAGTTTAATAGCAAAACGTTCCTTAATCTATAATTTAAAATCTATAATTTCCCTCCAGGTTTTTTCAAAATAATTTCCTCCTTGCCGTATTTGATAATTATTTCTTCCCCTTTTTGCTCTTCTCCAAATTCTATTTCTTTTTTCTCTCCTGGCAAGAGCTCTATGCTTTCTCTTAAAATTGCTTCTTGGCTTTCTTCAGCTACCAGCGCATATTCATAAGTCGTTGTTTCACCTTCATAATTTTCAATGGCAAAATTTAAAAGCTGTTCTTGAGGATTGGTAAGATAAACGGCAGTCCATTGCTTATTGTGTTGAAAATCTTGGTTGATTCGTTCAACACTAAATAAATAAAGCCCGGCCAGAAATCCGAAAATTGAAAAAATAAGGATCAGTTTAGCATTGTTGGAGGGAATTTTCATAAAGCCTGGGAATTATTATTGATTCTTTTAAAAATTACGATGGAATCATTGTTATAAATTTTGGAAAAGTTATCGGAAAGATCAAAAAAGAAATTATCAATGTCTTTGCGTAAAATCAAATAGCCGGTTCTTGTTTTCTGGTAACATTTCTTGCCTTCTTCGGAATCAGGGGCGACTACCATTTCCCGTGGACAAATTTCCCGCTTGCTGGTGGGATCTTCATATTTGTAATCAAAAGTACGAACCAGGATATAACTGTAGCCTCTTAAGAAGAAAAACTTAATCCAGGTGTCCGCTCTCAAATTGGCATGATCTTTCAAGATGACGTCCTCTTCCGTTGTCTGTTTTTCCAAATATTGGGAAGCATGGTAAAGCTGAACGGCTTCTTCAAATTGATTCTCCGCGAG
>JAGYOS010000044.1 GCA_018399475.1 bacterium | reverse complement strand
GCCGGACTTTTTTATTTTCTGCTTGAAAAATTATTTTACAGCGTCTTTCATTGCTTGCCCAGGTCTAAATTTGGGCACTCTCTTGGCAGGAATGGTAATTTTCTTTCCAGTAGCAGGGTTAACTCCCTGTCTCTTTTTTCTTCTGGCTGACTCAAAAGTCCCAAATCCAATTAGCTGGACTCTTTTGGTCTTCATGCTTTTCTTGATGGTCCCCAGGATCTCATCAAGAACATTCCCGATTTGGGTTTTAGGCAGTTTTACCTTTTTGGCAACAGCCTCGATTAGTTCGCCTTTGTTCATCTCTGTTTTATTTAATAATTATTAAAAACTAAGTCTTGCTATTCTAGCACTATTCAATGAATCCGCGCAATAGGCAAAAGAAAAATATGAACTTTAAAATCAAAAACTATATTTTACGCTGTTGAATTTCCCAATTATTATATTTTCAAAAAATCTTAAAATAAGCTACAATTTAATTATAAATTATCTAATTGTTCTTTCAAAGCAAACTTTAAAAGGAGGGAAGTGTGAGTAATAACAATAACGGAGGAAACCATAAGAAGCTGACCAGGCACCACATTATTCCTAGAAGCAGAGGGGGAAGCAATGGAGAAAATGTTGTTGAAATTCCTATCCACCAGCATGAATGCTGGCATGCTTTTTTCGGCAATTTAAATCCGACAGAAGCAATTGAGTTCATTGAAATTGTTTTTATAGGGAAAGGAAGAAAAAAGAAAAAAAAGAAGTGGACTCAAGAAGACCTCTACAGGCTCCAAATAAGGATGCAAGAAAAAACTTTAAGGAGGAAGCAAAGAGAAGAGATAAAGCTTATAGACTCATTAGCGTATTAATTTAGCTTTATCAATTTTAAAATTTAAAAGGCCTATTTATAGGCCTTTTTTTATTAGGAAAATACAGAAAGCAATACAAATTAAAATTTAAAAAATGGAAGGCTGGCTAATAAAACAAAATGCCAATCATCAAATAGCTTAGAATTTAAATCTTCAGATCCAAATAAATTCAGAATTTTTTAATGTTTCAAATACTAAAAAATTCTGAGTTTAAAAAACTAGTGGTGCCGATGGTCGGACTTGAACCGACATGAGCCGAAGCTCACGACATTTTGAGTGTCGCGTGTCTACCAATTCCACCACATCGGCTAAATTTCATCAGGCTTTTCCAGCCTCTTTATTTCCAATTTTCCTCCTTTTTCTCCATCCGTAATACGGTAAACATCTTTATCAATTTTGGCAAATTCATCAGAAGATTTATTATAGGAACCAACGGTTGTTGCCAAATTGCCTCCCAATTTCTTAAAATTAATCTCATAAGTTTTTAAATGCCTGTCAAGCTGCTCCACTTTCTTGATAATAGCCGACATTGACTCTTTCATGTCAATCGCTTTCAATCCCTGCAGAATTGTTTGAAGATAAGCGTAGAAGGAAGTGGGAGAAACCAGAACGACATTTTTAGTATAAGCATATTCAATCAAGTCTATGGAAATTTCTCTCATGGAACCAATCTCGGCAATCAGCATATCGTAATACATTCCCTCTGACGGAATAAACATAAAAGCGAAATCAAAAGTATTCTCTTTGGGACGAATATACTTGGAAGTCTCATTTATTCTCCTTTTGATATCCCCTACTAAGTCTCGGCTCAATTTTTTCTTTTTTTCAGAATCCGTCTCCTCAACCATCTTGTTGTAATTCTCCATGGAAAATTTGGAATCAATGGGAAGAATTTTGCCTTGATAGAAGATAACAGCATCCACTATTTCTCCATCGGAAAATTTATATTGCATTTTATAACGCCCGGGCTCAAAAACATTTTTCAACATAGTCTCCAAATAATATTCTCCCAAGATTCCCCTTTGCTTGGGGTTGCGAAGAATATTTTCCAAACTCTGCAACTGGCTGGCAAAACCGGCAACCTTTTTATTGGTTTCTTCAAAGCGGGCGATTTTTTGGGCAGTTTCTTTAATCAACCCGCGGCTTTCTTTGAATTGCCTTTCCAGCGCCGCCGAAGACTGGACCATGCCGCGAGAAAGATTATCAGTAATCTTATCCAAATGATCTCGGACTTCCTTCCGGCTTAATCCTGCAGAATCGTGCATTTCTTTCCTCAATTCGTTAATAACGGAAAGCATCAATTTTTGCTGACCTTCATCTTGATTGCTCGCTTTTAAATCTTTTAGCTTGGAATTAATAAAGAAAAGAATAATTGCTATTCCTCCGGCCACAATTAAAAGCACTATCCAAAAATCCATAATTTATTTCTTAAAAAGTTAAAGATATTTTCTCTTCTTAAGCTGCTCCGGAAAATATTCCTGTTGCTCTTCCCAATTATAATCAGGAGAATAGCGGTATTTTTTCCCGTAACCTAGCTCTCGCGTAAGTTTAGTGGGGGCGTTTCTTAAATGCAGAGGCACTGCCAAATTGCCGTAATTTTTAACATCTTGTTTCGCTTGGCCTAACGCTTTATAAATTGAAACACTTTTAGCCGTTTTAGTTAAGTAGGCAACGCAATGGGCCAAATTAACGTCGCATTCGGGCAAACCTAAAAAATAGCAGGCTTGGTAAGTTGAAACTGCCAACATTAAGGAGCTGTTATTGGCCAACCCAACATCTTCCGAGGCAAAACGCACCAACCGCCGTGCGATATAAAGAGGATCTTCTCCTCCTTCAATCATTCGTGCCAACCAATAGAGAGCAGCGTCGGCATTACCGCCACGCATTGACTTATGCAAAGCGGAAATTAAATTATAATGTTCTTCTCCTCCTTTATCATAAAGCAAACAGCTTTTTTGGAAAATATCTTGAATAAGTTTCTTATCTATTTTTTTACCGCTTTCTACCGCCAGCTGGAGAGCATTGATAGCTACCCGCGCGTCACCGTTGGAAAGAGCGGCAATAAAATCCAAGATTTTCTTTGAAGGCTCGGCCTTTTCCCTTTTACCAAAAACAATTTTATTTTTGGCGGTTTTTCTTTTCCCACTACTGCTCTGCCCAATAATTCTTAAGGTTCTTTCTAAAATTTTCCTGACGGATTTTTGGTCCAACGCTTTCAACACAAAAACTTTCGCCCTGGAAAGCAACGCCGAATTAATTTCAAAACTGGGATTTTCCGTAGTGGCGCCAATCAAAGTAATAGTTCCCTTTTCAACATGAGGGAGTAAAACATCTTGCTGTCTTTTATTAAAACGATGAATTTCATCAATAAATAAAATGGTAGGCTTTTTTTCTTCCGCAAATCTTTTTTCTGCCGCGTTAATTATTTTCTTTACTTCTCCAACTCCGGCAATAGCCGCTGAAAAATTTATAAATTCAGCACAAGTCCCAGTGGCAATTACATGAGCCAAACTGGTTTTTCCCGAACCCGGCGGCCCCCAGAGAATAAGAGAAGGAATACGATCAGTTTGAATAACCGATAACAAAACTTTATTTCTTCCCAAAAGGTTTTCCTGTCCTATAATATCAGCCGGTTTTTGGGGCCTGGCCAAGTCAGCCCAAGGCCGCGAGTAAAATTTATTCATAAAGAGAGAGAAAATTTTAGCTAGACAGAATTTCTCCGATTGCTAAAGTCCTTGTTTATTTTTAACAGCAAGCTTTTCTATTCTTCCCTTATTTTTTTTGCCAGTTCCGCAAGTTTTTTGTCATCAGCCCTTTTGTAATCATGGGAAGAAAGATAACCCGGGTAAGTATTAAAATACTTATCAATTTTAGTTTCCACCGGCTTCCATTCTTTTAAATCCGCCGTGCCATGCATGGGAAAAAGCTTAGCATGAACATGATCCACTCCGAATCCTTCAAAAATTAAACCTGTTCGGCCGACATCTTCCAATTTTTCATCCAAAAGCTTGCCCACCTTTTTGGCCGCCACAATTAAATCTTGCAGGACTTGATCGGACAGATCAAAAGCGTAGCTGGAATAATGCTTCTTGGGAATAACTACGGAAAAGCCTTCCGTATTGGGAAAAATGGAAAGAAAAGCCAAATGCTTTTCATCTTCCCAAATTTTATGGCAAGGAATCTCACCGGCTGCAATTTTACAAAAAAGACAATCTTGAACCATTTTTTATTTTTACAAATAAATTAGTAATGGAATTTAAAATAGCGACGCCAAATTTCATAGACAGCTGCAGTTGCGATTACGTCCCTTAAATTATATTCCGCAATTTCTTTGTAGTAGCCTTTGGCAAAAAGTTTGGCAACATCTCCACCGGCAACTCCTTCATTTTTGGGACTGGCAATTCCAAAAGCCCGGCAAACCAAGTGCAGTTTCGGCCGATTGGCAACCGCCCCATAAAAAGTCATCTGATCCATTAAATCCACTTGTTTGGCTTTTAAATCCTGGCTGCGGTAATAACGGTTAGACATAGCATTTTTAGTGGGACGAATTTTATGAACCGCCGAGCGGATGATAATAAAAGGGAAGTCAAAAGAGCGCCCGTTGTAAGTAACGAATTCATCATACTTTTCGGCTACAGCCCAAAAATTCTCCAAGATTCCTTTTTCATCGGTACAAACGAATTCAACCCCTTGCCGCTTAAATTTTTTTATTTTCTTGCCCGGAGCTTGGTAATAAACCGCTCCTTTTTTAGTATCCGGATTATAAACCGCTATGGAAACTATTTTCCCGGTTAGAGGAGAAAGTCCTAGCCTATCTTCCACCCGATCTACATTTTTCTTGTACTCGGCTTCGCTCATAGATTCTCTTTCAATCCAATAGGTTAAAGCCTCTTTAGTTATCTCGTCCATTTCTTTAAAGCTTTCCCCTACTGTTTCTATATCAAAAACTAAACTAGGCATGATTTTAAAATTTAATTTTAAGAAAATAAAAACTGACTCTACTTTTTAAGTATAGCAGACTAATCATTAAAATAATATAAAAATTGTAGCGGAGATTTAAAATTTTGCAGCTTCCAGCACTTTTTTCTCAAGAAAAGACTTGACTCTTTCAAAATCAACAGCTTTATTGTTTTTAAACCTGATAGGTTCTATTTCAAGATCTTTAAAGTAAACCAAGCTTTTTAGGATTAAACTGCTATCCAATTCGGGAAATTTAATCGCTGATTTATCCAACAAAAGAGAAAGATCCAACTCCTGTAGAATATAATACAAGTCAATGTAATCCTTATTAACTCCTCGGCTGGTAATCGCCGACAATTTCATGCAGGCGATATCCAAAACCGAGGCCAGTTTTAAATTTGGCTCCTCAATTAATTGGTCCAGCAAATCGTATTTATAACTGAAAAAACTTATTTTTACGGTTTCGCCAATTAATACAGTCAAGGTGTTTTTTTCGTCTTGAACTTTAAAAACTTTCCGGCCTTTAAATACTTCTCTCACTTTCTCAAACAATTTTTGCGTATCAATATTCTGCGGGCAAAAAAAATCAAAATCAATGCTGTCCCGATGGCCTAATTGCAATGCCAAAGCGGTTCCGCCGGCAAGATAAAAATCTTGCTTAAAATTCTTCAGAAGAGGAATAACGGCTTGCCTTTTTTTATCCAGAATTTCATAAAACATTTCCGCTTGATTACTTTATTAACCTTTTGTCCTCTTTAACTTTTTCTCCTTTTAGATTGAAAAACAATCTCCAAAAATTTAGAGATTTTTTGCTCCATTCGCCCGGTAAAAAATCAACGGTCATTTCTTTTATTTCTTGCCGGCTATAATTTTTAAAAAGCCAACGGAGGGCCCGGATATCACCAAAATTCAACAGATTGGTTATAATTCTTTTTTTGTGCTGTTTTGGATCTAATTCTGTAATTTTAGAAGACCAAAAAAACGGTTGGAGGTGTCTAGGCAACATTTAAGCGGTTTAAGATTATATTGTTATTATAGCATAAAGATTGGGAGGATAAAACGTCCGGAGGCGGGAATGACAGGACAATAAAACATTCTTTTAACTTCCTGAGATCCCTGCTTTCGTCTGCTTGCCGGCAGGCAGACGAGGATGACAATACTTTTAAATGAAACCTTGCAAAGCAGTTTTTTCTCTGTCATTCCCGCGACATGGGGAATTTTAAATTATGGATTATGGATTAAATAGGATTGGAAAATATATTGTTGAGAATCCGAGAAAATGGTGCAGGGACAGAAATAATATTTTGCATGCGTAGCAATATATCTTTTGTGTCTCTGCAGGTCATCTTTTTAAAAATTTTAGCCTTCCGAATAAAAATAGTGAAAAGGTAAAAGCAGAAACAGAAATAAAAAAAGTGTGGAAGATTATTCTAAAATCATAATTAAAACGACAAGTAAAATGTATAAAATAATTAACTAATTTAACCAAGTAGGACATTTCTATGTTGCTTTGACAACGGAAATAAAAGTCAAATCCTCTTCCCTAAGACAGAACAAGCGTTTGTGCTTCCACTGTCTCAAGAATGGATTGTATTTTCCTTTAGAGGACAAGATTTTAATTTTCACCTCTTAAGGAAGGAATAGCGCTTCCGGAATAACCAGTAGCTCTGACAAAATGTCCGTAGGCATTTCATTCTCGCACCTTGATTTAGACAAGGCGGTTATTCCCAGCGGGCACAACGAAACCCGATATTCGTGTTGGAATTCGTCGGCGTGTTGTTCAAATTCAGAGTGAAAACCCCGCAATTAGACGTGTTGTTCCAATTGCCGCCACGTTTGAAGGCTTTTTGCACTATCCCTAATTTTAAAAATAAAAAAATTCAGCTAAATTTTTTTATTAATCCCCCTAATAATTTGCCAATCTCATTTATTTTATCAGTCGTCATTCCATATCTTCTAATGGTTGTAAATCTTAAATCCTTGGCAAGCCTTATCAAAAAACGTACCTTATCTAATTCTACGCTGGCTAAAAGTAAAAATCTTTTTTTATCTTTATAGCTATTAGCTTCAATAACAATCTTCAAAAAATTAATAAGGGTATTAAGAATCTGCTGACCTAGAACAAAACGTTGGTTCTCAGGAAAATTATTGATACAAGGGTAAATCCAAAGAATTAAATCATAAATTTTACGAAAGAGAATTAGTTTTTGCATAAGCGTTATATTTATTTTGCCCTTCTCCCAATACCCGGAATATTTCATACTTCTTTTTGAGACTCTGCTGAAGCCGGAAAGAGTTTCCGTGCTTGGCGTATCCTCTCCAAGATTGAAAAGACTGCCAAACAGTTTCCGGTTTTTTATCTTTTCTCTGATATTTTTTCATTCTCTTTATAAAACGAAACACGGTGCTTTTCCTCAATTTTACTGGCCTTGAGCAAAAAATCCGATAGCCCAAAAAATCTACGCCGTTTTTAACAGGGAAAATATTAACTTTCTTCGGATTCAAATCAAGCCTTAAATCATTTTCCAAGAAATCTTTTATCCTTTCTTTTACCTGGTGAAGAATTTTTTTGTCCAGACTTAAAAACAAAAAATCATCCATATAGCGAATGTAGTAATGAAAAGCACAGAAATTCTTTTCTACTTTTTTCAATTCCTCAGAGAGAAAATGCTTCACAAATTGGTCAAGCTCATTCAGATAAATATTGGCAAAGAGTTGAGAGGTCAAATTCCCAATGGGAATTCCGGTTTTTCTTTTAAGAACCTCACCAGTTTTCTTAGATTTTAACAAACTTGCCGATTTTTCAATTTTAATTTTATCATAACTGCTCCGGATAACTTTCTTGATAACAGCTAGTAACTTCTTATCTTTAATTTTCTTTTTTATCAGCCCAAAAAGAATTTTGTGGTCAATTGAAGCAAAGTATTGGGAAATATCGCATTGCAAACAGTAAACACGAGGCTTTCCGGAGTTTGTAGAAGCACAAGATTTTGCGTTTCTACAACTCTCTCTTGATAAAGCTAATTTGGTTTTGATTGATTGAATAAATTTTCTTAGTCTTTCCACAGCTTTATGCGTCCCCTTACCTTGCCGGCAGGCATAAGAATCAAAAATAAATCCTTTGTCAAAAATTGGTTCAATAATATTGTTCAAAGCGTGATGGACTACTCTATCTCTAAACGGTGCGGCTTTAATTTCTCTTTTTTTAGGATCTTTCACCATAAATTTTCTATATCCGCCATGCCGATAGGTTTTAGAGACACAAGATTTTGTGTCTCTAAAACCTATTAATTCTTTTTGCAAATTCAAAAGATTGTATTCCAGCCGATATTCAAATTCAAGAACGTCTCTTCTAAATTTTTTGAGTCTTCTGGCTTTTTCAAAAGCCGAATGCAAATTTTCAAAGCTGACAAATTTTTGAAAAAGATCTTGGTTATTATCCTCCTTGTCCATAAGATAAAAATAACTCGGTTTTAAAATAGCAAAATTATAGAGATGGATTTTTCCCCTGCCCTAAATCGATCGCGGGATAAAAAACCGAACTCAGATACCAGACTTACGCCCCCTATTTGCCTATAGGCAAATAGGGGGTATCTACATCAGCGGGCACAACGAAACCCGAGAGTCGTGCTGGAATTCGCCGGCGTGTAGCTCAAATTCAGAGTGAAAACCCCGCAATGAGACGTGCTGTCCCAATAGCCGCCACGTTTGAAGGCATAAAGGGTAGTTCCCCCTTCATCTTGTCCCCAAGTGTAAACTCTGCCAATACCATTAGTGGATGTCCAACCATCGTCTGAAGGACGGGAATTAGATAAAGAACCAATTAAGTTGTAAGCGGCATTCCATTGTAGCCACTTTAGATTACCATCTCCGGGATCAGAGCCGTCAGTAGGCATATCCTGTTCGTTTAGGAGGGCGTCTGTCCATTGATAAACATTGCCGGAAAAGTCCCAAATTACATTGCCGTTGGAAAGGACATGGGTTCTCATTTGAGCTTTGTTGGCGGCTCCTGAAGAATAAGTGGAATCGCTCCAGTCTTGGCCGGTATCATAAAATCCTTTATCGTTAGCGTCTCCGGGATCTGTTCCATTAGTACCATCTCCTCTGATTTCACAAGAACCTTCTGCGTAAGCGTTGTCGGCATGTTCCATGGTT
>JAGYOS010000043.1 GCA_018399475.1 bacterium | reverse complement strand
AAAAATTTTTAATTTTAATTTAAAATTTAAACATTATATTAATGTTAATTTTATTGAAAAGGGGAGTGATATTATTTTATATTCTTTACCTAATGGGTTTTTCCAAATTCTTATGAGTTTGATTGAAAATTCTTTTGAATCTATTGATCTGGATAATACAAAAGGTGAAATAAGCATTATTATTGATGGTAGAGAAAAGAGTTTTGTTTTAAAAGATAATGGGCCTGGTATTAATTGGTGTATTGTTTGTAATAAAGAAAATCGTAGTTTTAATTTGTGTAATGAATTTTATATTGGCAGGACTACTAAAAAAGAAGGTAATGGTGTTGGAATGAATTATTTTCAGTCTTTTGTTAATAAAATGGATTGGAAAACTATTATTTCTTCTAATAAAAAAGGGACTGAAATTAAAATTAATTTTTAGTTTATAAAATTGACTTTAAAGGCAAATTATAATATTCTATATATTATTGGAGAGGTGCCTGAGTGGCTGAAAGGGGCACCCTGCTAAGGTGTTGTGCCTTTATGGTACCGGGAGTTCGAATCTCCCCCTCTCCGCATTTATTTCGTCAAAGCGAATTTTTCTCTCTCTTTAAAAGATTAAGCGAAAGAAACTCAAGCATGATAGAAACTAAAATAGCTTTTTACTTGAATCTGGATATTTATAATCTTATAAATTAATTTATAAAACAAAAAACATGAAAAAAATAGCCATATTTAAAATACTATTGCTATTGATGTTTCTTTTGGTTTTTCCTGATTTAGTTTTTGCTGGCGAACCAGTGATAGAGCCTGATTCTAATTCAAACAAGTTGAATAAGTTTTATTATGGAAGTGAAAACGGACAAGAAGCATTTATCAATTATGAAAACGGATTTCAAAAAATGATTGTTAGTGTTGGTCTTAAAAACGAAAATAATAAGGACGCTTTTTGGATTTCTCCAATTCCTGCCACTCCAGATAAAGTGACAATTGATATTTTAAAAAAAATACCTGATTTAGGTGGCGAAGATCTTTCAAGTAAAGCACAATCTAATCTTTCGCGGGCTAGATATTTTTTGTATAAAAGTCAGATTTATGCAAATCCTTATTTTTTTTATGGGAATAATTTTTATGATGGAACAGAAAAACGGGGAATGAAACAAAGTCTTGGATCTAAGAGTAGCTTAAATAATATTGAGAGAGATGTAGCGATTTATGAAAATTTGGAGGAAGAAGGCATTATTTCAGAAAGTATTACTGAAGAAATGTTAACGGAACAAAGTTTTGGATCTGAGGGTGACTTAAATAATATTGAGAAAGATGTAACGGTTTATGAACATTTGGAGGAAAGAGGAATTATTTCAGAAATTATTACTGCTAAGAGTACTAATGGACTTTGTAACTATTTTAAGAATAAAGGATTGCAAATTGATGAATTTTCTATCCCTGTTTTAGATGGTTATATTGGTAAGAATTTTTCTTTTGTTGTTTCATGGATAAGATCTCCGGAAGAAAGTATTATTATTGAAAAAGAGAACTTTATATTGAAGTCTTATAAACATGAACCGATCGTGCCTGGCAAAAAATTAGGAGTACTGGTGACATTTCCTACAGGAGAAATCTATTATCCTTTACTTCTTACAAGTATTTATGAGGATAAAGTAATTCCAATTACAGTTAAAGTTCTTGGGCATGTTACCCCGGAAGTTTTCCAAGGTATAAAAAAACATATAAGAGTTCGCTATTATTTAGGATATAAATCCTTTGCTCCTGACGAATTGAAAAATTTTTATAGTAAAAATAATAAAGATTTTGAACAAGGATTTAAGTATACAAAGATAGAAATCAATGCTCCCTCAAAATCTCTAACTAATGATTTATGGGTACATGATTATGAACCTTTGAAGAATTATTATTCAGCATTTTTTATAAAACATCCTTGGATAATTAAAATACTTTTTCTAGTAATAAGTTCTTTTTTCACTGGTATTTTATCAGGCTTTCTTGTCTTTAAAAAATTAAGGAAAAAAATATTTAAGCTAGGTTTTTTAGGATTGTCTAATTGCCTATCAATTCTTGGTCTGGTATTAACTATTATATTTTTTAAAACGAAAGAAGATAAGGAAGAAATTAAGCCGATTATTAATGAGATAAAGCAAAAAGGTTATCTTTGGAAAAGAAGGACCGCTTTCGTTCTTCTATCTCTAAGTCTGTTATTTTTAGTAATTTTTCTCTTTATTTTATCATTTTTTACATTATTTAATGGTTATACAGCACAAGATATAGTGCGAGGTTTTTGTTATAGCACTGATATCTTCATGCTCTTTTTTGTATTAACACCTTTCTATCCAATTGCATTTCTTGTTCTTTTATTATTTTTCTTATTTTTTAGAAGAATAAAACCGGAAGACAAAGAATTATTTGAAAAGCTTAAAATAAATAATTATTCTTTATGGTCATTTCAGCCAAAAGACAAATTAAAATTAGTTTTTGTTCCCGTATTCTCAATTTCTTTTTTAATAATTTCTTTTCTATTAGTTAAAATTTTTGAATTAACAGTTTAAGAATCTCGTGGAGCTGTATAGTTTTCCAAAAGCACTCTTCGGTTCATTACCTGCTTAACGGCACTCACTCTATAAAACACCAGATATACGTGAGCTTTATGTGTGATTGATTTCTTTTTTATGATAAACTTTATAATAATGTTTGGCTCTAGCCATAGAGTTTGCTAAAAAATAGAGTCAGCTTTTTATACAATCTTTTCAACAAAATAATGGTCAACAAAGCAACACAACAACAAGAGGATGAAAAAGAATCAGTAGTGGATATAAAGGCCATAATCAAGGAAAATGATCTTCAGTTGGTGGAAACCGATTTTTTTCGTCAGAAAAAGACTGTTGCCCGGGTGAAAAATGCCGAAGGCGACAGTCTGATTCTCAAAACTGGCAGAATTGATCCGTTCCAAATTCAGCTTCTTATGGCCGCCAAAAAGATGGAAGCTCAACTCTATTTCAAAGTTCCTACTATTATTAAGCAAGGTGAGGGTTGGATTTTGTTAGAAGAAGTGAAAGGGCAGTTTCTCAACGAGTTTTGCAACAATAAACCTGATTGGTACGTTGAGGTAAGCAAGAAAGTTGCCGACAGCTACCGTTTGGTCATTGCCGAAATTCTAAAAACGCAGTCGTTTGGAAACTTATTGGTTGACGGGCAGGAGTGGCTTTTCTCTCGACTCAATTTATGGAGCAAGCCGATTGTAGACGCTGGGCTGATAGATTTTTCATTAGTTCAGCAAATCAAGACCGAGTTTGAAAAAGCGATTGCGAAAAAGGGCGAAAACTTTTTTGATTGGGTCCACGGCAATATTATTGGTGATCACATAATTGTAGTTGGAGAGGATACCTATCTTCTTGATCTTAGTGCCGTTCCAAGAGCCGGTAGAGGCTATCACGATTTTTTGCGAGCCTTGGATTTTATGTTTCTCAAGGCAGAAGATGAGGAACAGATGTTTGCTTCAATTCCAAAATGGATAAAGCAATATCTGTCTGAGTTTGATGAGTCTGAGGTAAGGCTGATTTTTGCTTTCAGAAATATCGGGATTCTCGGCTGGGATATTCTACATCACAATGTTGAATATACCGCCGGAGATATTGAAGCCAAAAAACGGTTAGCGTTGAAGTTTGTCAAGCGAGAATACTAGCCGAACCAAAACCATTAATTTAAATAAGCTCCAGCGATTTTGATCACCGGAGCTTTCTTTTTACTTAAAAATTATACATGCTATCCTAAATAAGGATGATAGTTCCTATTCATTTTACCTCGCCAATGTTATTCGTACTTTGTCATATTTAAGCTTGTGGACAGTGCTCCAGTATTATAATCTAACCACGGAAGTTATCCATTCCGTAACCTCGGTAACGCCGAAGATTACGAGAGAGCATCAAACAAAAGCTGGACGATTTATTTAAATGAAGGGAGGGACATGATTAAGAATATTTTTTGACATGTCTGTCAAAAACGTTGTGAAAAC
>JAGYOS010000042.1 GCA_018399475.1 bacterium | reverse complement strand
TTAAAATTGAAACAAAAGAACAAGACGAATCGCAAAATTTTGAAGAAGAGTGGACGCCTTTTTAAGAATCGTTGGTTTCTTTTTGAAGAATATTGAGAAAACTGCTCCCTTTCATTTCGGGGGGTTTTTTAATTCCAAAAAGTTCCAAAATGGTTGGAGGGATATCAGTTAAAATGCCTTGGGCTTTCCCATCTATTATTTTTCGCGGTTCTCTCTTTTTATAATTTCCGGGAGTGACGAACCAAAGCGGAACGGGATTGCTGGAATGTTGAGTATCGGGAATTTTGGTTTTCAGATTGATCATTTCTTCAACGTTGCCGTGGTCGGCGGTTATCAGCAGACAGCCTCTTACTCCCAAAGTGGCTTCTATAAGATCTTTTAAGTATTTTGCCACTGTTTCTACTGCTTTTATGCCAGCCTTGAAATCCCCGGTATGCCCTACCATATCCGGATTGGCATAATTGACAACGATAAAATCATAAGCATCTTGCCGAATTTTTTCCAATAATTTTTCCGTCACTTCTCTGGCACTCATTTCGGGAACTTCCGCGTAGGAATAATTGTTTTTGGAAGGAATCAAAATTTGGTCTTCTCCTTTAAACGTTTTTTCTATACCTCCGTTGAAAAAATAAGTAACGTGGGCGTATTTTTCGGTTTCCGCTATTTTTAATTGTTTGTAATTATTTTGAGAAAGGATCTCACTCAGCCTGGTTGTTATTTTTTGAGGTTTAAAGATTGTTTCGGTTTTCAATTTTTTCCCATAAGGAGCCATAGCAACGAATCTTATATTCTTGGGCCTTTTAGCGAGCTTGAATTTATCAAATTCCGGTGCGGTAAAAGCTTCGGTGATCTGGCGGGCTCTGTCTTTTCTGAAATTAAAAAATACAACGGTGTCATTCTCTTTAATCGGTCCGATCGGCTTATTATCCGAATCGGTTAGAACAACCGGTTCCAGAAATTCATCCGTTTTTTTATTCTCATATTGTTTTTTTACGGCTTCCAAGGGATCTTTTTCCTGAATTCCTTTTCCTTCAGCCATCGCTCTAAAAGCTTTTTCAATGCGGTCCCAGTTTTTATTTCTATCCATGGCATAATAGCGTCCACTAATACTGGCAAATCTTCCAAATTTTGTATTTAGAATTTTGCTTAAGTATTTCTCGGCACTTTTTGCGGGAGTATCTCTTCCGTCAGTTACTCCGTGAATAAAAACATTTTCCGAAGGCACCCCTTGTTCTTTTGCCATTTCCAATAGAACGGTTAGGTGGTCGGTATGCGAATGGACGCCTCCGTCGCTTATCAAACCAAAGAAATGCAGTCCGGTGCGATTTAGCTTTGTTTGTTGCATTACATTTAGCAAGGTTTCATTTTGGAAAAAACTGCCATCCCGAATAGCGTTAAATATCCGAGGCAGATATTGATAAATTATCTGACCGGTTCCTATCGCTTGATGCCCCACTTCCGAATTTCCCGGCTGCATCCAGGGTAATCCGACAGCTAAACCCGAAGCCTGTAAAAAAAGCTTCGGATAATAATTATCCAATATCTCAAAAGCGGGCAAGTTGGCGTTTAAAATGGCATTGCCTTCTTTCTCTTCCCAATGGCCCCAGCCATCAAGAATTACAAGAACTACCGGTTTAAATTTCCCCATTTTTAAATTGGTATTCTTTTTAACGATTTTTCTTAAAAACTTTCAGCTTTTTATTATCTTAACTCTAAAATTGATTTTAGGGTAGACCTTTTTAGAATAATCAAAATTGAAATTGATTTTATTTTTTAAATTGCCTGCGATTATTTGACAATTTAGACAAAATGTGCTATGTTTCTAGGTTCTTTAAAAA
>JAGYOS010000041.1 GCA_018399475.1 bacterium | reverse complement strand
CCATTTTCTTCGGGATTGGAATTTTTACAAATTACAACATATCCCCCGGCTTCAATTAAAAGTTCTTGAGAAATTAAATATTGCCCGCTACCGATTTCCATTGTCCAATTTTTAAGGTCAACCCGTTCCGGTCCTCTATTATATAATTCAAGCCATTCTCCCTTGTTGTCGCTGACCGCTTTGGGATTTGCCATAAATTCACTGACAATAATTTCACTTTGGCCGGCAAGTGCCTCCTGTTGGTTTGCAGACACATTCTGAGTTTTAAAAATTGAGTACAAAAGAGAAAATAAAACCAAAAAAATTAAAAATTTTTGAATATTTTTTCCATTTTTTCTTTTTAAAGGGACTGAAAATTTTAATTTTTCCATCTTCTTATTTATCTATTTTTTATTTATTAGTCTGATGAGCTGTTAGGGAATTTACTGTCGGAAGAAGGGAGAGCAGGAGGCGCAAGCCCCGCTCTCCCTAACTCAGTAGCCGACGATAAATTCATAACATACTGACTATTAAAAAAAATGGAAAAAAAGATTAAGGAAAAATAAAACACACCCTTTTTTATTTTTCCTTTATAATTTCAATCCTTCATCGTTCCACGAGAAACCCAAATGTTCAAAAGCTCTTTTAGTGGCGATTCTACCTCTTGGAGTTCTCTCTAAAAAGCCTATTTTGAGAAGATAAGGCTCATAAATTTCTTCAATTGTATCTTTTTCTTCACTGGTGGCAGCCGCCAAAGTTCCAATGCCCACCGGTCCGCCACCAAATTTTTTAATTAAGGATCTTAAGAGGTAGCGGTCTCCCGGATCCAATCCCATGGAATCAATTTCCAGCATTTCTAAAGCTCTTTGAGCCAATTCTTGGTTTATAACTCCGGATCCTTTTACCTCAGCGATATCCCTAACTCTTTTGAGAAGACGATTGGCTACTCTTGGGTTTCTTCGGCTGCATCGGGAAATTAGAGAACAACCGTTTTTTTCCATCGGAATTGATAAAATATTTCCGGAACGTTCCAAAATAGAGGCTATTTCATTTTGAGAGTAAAAATTAAGCTTATAGGTCATACCGAAGCGGCTTCTTAAGGGAGAGGAAATAAGTCCGATTCTGGTAGTTGCTCCAATCAGAGTAAAATGCGGGAGATCAAGTTGAAGCGTTTTAGCTGAAGGCCCTTTTCCTATAATAATGTCCAATTTGCAATCTTCCATAGCCGGATAAAGAGCTTCTTCAACCAATTTATTCATGCGGTGAACCTCATCAATAAAAAGAATATCGCCGTCTTCCAAGTTGGTTAGAATAGAGGCTAGGTCGCCTATTTTTTCTATGGCCGGACCGGAAGTTGGTCTT
Source organism: bacterium (assembly GCA_018399475.1). Taxonomy (GTDB): domain Bacteria; phylum Patescibacteriota; class Minisyncoccia; order CAIUEV01; family JAHKAQ01; genus M55B174. The sequence goes on along the minus strand of JAGYOS010000041.1, from coordinate 1,757 downwards.
ATATTGGAACCCATTTCGGTGGCAATAATATGAGAAAGAGTTGTTTTTCCCAATCCCGCCGGGCCGTAAATTAAAACATGCTCCAAAGGCTCCTTCCTTTGTCTGGCCGCTTCAATAAAAATTTTTAGATTCTCTTTTATCCTTTTTTGGCCGATATACTCCTCCAATTTTTTTGGCCGGAGGCTTAATTCCAATTCTTTTTCTTTGGGATTGTTGTTGCTCTTGCTTAAATTTTGCAATGAAGATTTTAACATAGGTGTTGACATTATTAAGCGAATGTGCTACGATTCCTTGTTAATTTAAAACAAAATAGAAAATCAATAAAGGAAATTTTTTTGTAAATCATTAACATTTCAACAAGTTCCTTTTTTTATTCTGTGGGCATAAGGTCCTTTGCTATTGGGTCCAGAGAATTTACCTAGAAATAAAGGGCATTCTGGTTTCGGCTGGGTTGTTCCTCGGGTTAATTCTTCCACTTGCGATTCGCAACGCAAGAATATGTCTACAGAATAAAGAGAGGAACTTTTTTATTCTTCTGTCACTCTTTGGACTTCTTCAAGGCTTGTTAAGCCTTCAACCACTCTTAATATCCCGTCTTGAGCCATGGTAAACATGCCCTCCTCGGCCGCCTTTTTTGAAATTGTTGAAGTAGTGGAAAAACCGGAAATCAATTCTTCCAAGTTTTCGCTGACCGTCATAATTTCAGAGAGGGGAATTATTCCCGAATAGCCCGTATTTTTACATTTATCACAACCAACAGGGGTAAAAATCTCCTTGACTTCTTTAGGGACATCCAAACCTGCCTTTTTGGGGATGGAATTTAAAGTTGCCATAATCTTAGCTTTCGTTTTCTGGTCCGGTTTAATAGATTTTTTGCAATAAGGGCAGAGTTTTCTTACTAAGCGTTGGGCCATTAGAGCGTTAATGGAGGAAGCGATATCGGAAGGGTCCACATTCATATTTATCAATCGCTGAATGGATGCCACGGCATTGTTGGTATGAAGAGTGGAAAGTACTAAATGGCCGGTAAGTGCAGCCTGAATGGCAATCTTGGCTGTTTCTTCATCCCGAATTTCTCCTATCATTAAAATATCCGGATTTTGACGCAGCAAAGCTTTGAGAGCGGTTGAAAAATCATAACCCTCCTCGGTATTAACTTGAGTTTGTAAAATTCCCTCCATTCTGTATTCAATGGGGTCTTCAACGGTTATTATTTTAACTTGAGGTTTGTTCAGTCTGTTTAGAAGAGAGTAAAGGGTGGTGGTTTTTCCGCTTCCTGTTGGTCCGGTGTTTAAAATTATTCCATTGGGTTTTTTTATTTCTTCCAGAAGATGTTTAACCGTTCTGTCTCTTAGGCCGATTTTTTCCATTTCCAGAGAACGGGCCGATTTATGTAAGAGTCTCAAAACTACGGTTTCTCCGTATCCTCCGACAATTATTGAAGATCTGACATCCAGTTGGGCGTTTTTTATATTAGGAAAAGGTTCTTCCAACTTAATGCCGAAACGGCTGTCTCTAACTGCTTTGTGAGAACTGGATTTAAAACCGGACAACGTTTTTATTTGAGATAAAATGGGGAGATAATCATTAGAGTTAATGTTTGCCATGTCTTGTAGAATTCCATCAATTCGGTAGCGGACTTTTACGGAATCTTTTTCTGGTTCCAGGTGGATATCTCCGGCGTCAAAGCTTAAACCGCCTCCTACGATATAGGCCAAGACGTTTTTGCTGGAAGCTTGGCTGATTATTTTTTCCAG
>JAGYOS010000040.1 GCA_018399475.1 bacterium | reverse complement strand
CGTTAGTTATTAAATTCTAAAAAATTAATCGCTTTTTATTTATCCTTATATTTTTAAAGCCGGTATCAAAAAATATAATACCAATAAATAAACCAGAAAGCCAACAGCTAAAAAGCTGCTCTTATTTTTGACAACAAGGACAAAAGAAAGTGCTTCTCTGTCCTTGTTTTATTCTCTTAATTATCTTACCACAACTACTACACTTTTTTCCAGTCTTACCGTAAACTTTAAGTAATTCTTGAAACTTGCCTTTCTTCCCTGAAAGATCTCGGTAGTCATTAACAGAACTCCCCTTCATTTTTACAGCTCTGGCAAGCACTTTTTTTATAGAAACATAAAGTTTTTTAATTTCCTTTTTGGTAAGTTTGTTAGCTTTTCTAATGGGATTGATTTTAGCGTCAAAAAGAATCTCACTGGCATAGATATTGCCAATGCCGGCTATTAAGCTTTGGTCCATTAAAACAAGCTTTATAGCTTTATTCTTTTTCTGAAGAATCTCTTCTAATTTTTCAGCTGAAAATCTTTTAAGTAAAGGTTCCGGACCATTTTCTTCTAATCCATACTTTTTAGGATCTTTAAGAATCTCTCTTGTCTTAGCTTTTATTAATCTAATTTTCCCGAATTTACGCAGATCAGAAAAAGCTATCTGGGAACCGTCGGTAAAATAGAAAATGAAATGGATGTAGGAGTTGAATCTATCTCCTTCCAGGGAATTAAGTTCTTGAGGAGTGGGATTTTTTGATTTAAAAAGCAAATGGCCTGTCATTTTTAGATGAATCCAGAGGGATTTTCCGTTTGAAAGTTCAAAAAAAAGATTTTTTGCCCGCCGGGTTATTTTAATAATTTCGGCTTCTTTAATTTCTTTCTCCAATCTATTAAAACTAACACCTTTTACCATTTTAGAATGGTCTGTCCAAAGCTTTTTTATCTTTTTGCCTTTGATCCTTCCGTTAAGTTCTCTCTTAATTGTTTCCACTTCGGGAAGTTCCGGCATAAATAAGAAATTATAGAAAAATAAAATTTTGCGTCTCTATGAATCACTCTTTGAAAGAAAACCTGTTTCTAAAAAACATTCAACCCGCCTTTACTCCACCTTTACGTAAAAAATAAATTAATTTTTCTAAATTCTCAAAATTAAATATCCAAATTATCCACACTTTTAGCGTAAGCTTGAATAAATTTTCTTCTCGGTCCAACTTCGCTTCCCATAAGCACAGTAAAAATTTTATCGGCTTTTTCAGCATCTTCAACGGTCACTTTCAATAAAATTCTGTTCTCCGGATTCATTGTTGTCTCCCATAATAAGCTGGGATTCATTTCTCCTAAACCTTTAAAACGTGATATGGTAATTCCTCCTTTTCTTTTGTTTTGTTGTTGGCCGTCTTTATTTGCGCCTTCTTTTTCTTCAAGTTCTTGAGAAACTTTTTCCGATTCGTTTAAATTTTCAATAATCTCATTTTTATCTTCTTCGTTATAAGCATATTCAATTTTCTTTCCTTTCTGAATCCTAAAAAGAGGAGGCTGAGCTATAAAAAGATGTCCTTCCTCGATAAGTTCTCTGAAGTTTCTAAAAAATAAAGTAAGTAACAGAGTTCTAATATGTGCCCCATCAACATCAGCATCTGTCATGATTATAATTCTATTATATCTGAGTTTTGTTATATCAAATTCGTTGCCGATGCCGGTACCAATGGCAATAATCAAATTTTTAATCTCTTCAGAGGTAAGCATTCTATCTAATCTGGCTTTTTCTACGTTCAAGATTTTCCCTCTCAAGGGAAGAATTGCTTGAAACTCTCTGTTCCGCCCCTGTTTGGCGGATCCTCCGGCTGATTCTCCCTCTACCAAATAGAGTTCTCCGTTTTCAGCCTTCTTGCTTGAACAATCTGCCAGTTTCCCGGGAAGGGCAAAACCGTCTAAAGCGCCTTTTCTAATAATGGTGTCTCTTGCCGCCTTGGCAGCTCTTCTGGCTTTAGCTGCTAAAGTGCATTTACCAAAAAGTTTTTTGGCCTCTATCGGATTTTCTTCCAAAAAATAACCAAGCCCTTCTTTTACCGCACTGAAAACTATTCCTTTTATTTCCGGATTACCAAGTTTGTCTTTGGTCTGCCCCTCAAATTGAGGAGATTGGGACATTCTTACGGAAATAATCGCCGTTAAGCCTTCTCTCAAGTCTTCAGCCGTAAACAATTCATCTTGTTTTTTAATAAATCCTTGCTTTTTCCCATAATCATTTAAAGAACGAGTAAGCGCCATCCTAAAACCGGAAACATGAGTCCCGCCGCCGAGATTATAGATATTATTGGTAAAAGCAAAAAGTTTTTCTTTAAAATCATCATTGTATTGTGCCGCTACTTCAATATAAGCTTCATTTGTTTGTTTCTCAATATAAATCGGAACCTCATTAATAATATTTCTATTTCTATTCAAATGTTTTAAGTAAGAAACGACTCCCCCCTCAAAATAGAATTGATAACGACTGCCTTGATAATCTTTAATCGGCAGTTTTTTTCTGCGGTCAATGATTGTTATTTTTACTCCCTTCGTAAGATAAGCCTGGTGGCGCAAATACTCTAAAATTTTATTTTTATCCCAATTTATTTCAGGAAAAATATCGGGGTCTGCGTCAAAAATAATCGTTGTGCCTGTCCCTTGAGCTTTTTTCTCTTTTTTAACATCATGCTGCGGTTTGCCTTTTGAATATTCTTGAGCCCATAAAAAACCGTCTCTTTTTACTTCTACTCTTGTCCAAGAGGAAAGAGCGTTGACCACAGAAACTCCAACTCCATGCAACCCTCCGGAAACTTTGTAGCTGTTGCTATCAAATTTTCCCCCGGCGTGCAGAGTTGTCATAATGGTTTCCAAAGTTGATTTTTTTGTCTTGGGATGTTTCTCCACCGGGATGCCTCTTCCGTTGTCAATAACTTTTATCCGATTCTTTTGAAGCATTTCAACAGTTATATCGTCACAACGTCCAATCATAGCTTCGTCAATGGAATTATTAACGACCTCCCAAACCAAATGGTGCAGGCCCTCCAATCCCGTTCCACCAATATACATCCCGGGCCTTTTCTTAACCGGTTCCAAACCTTCCAGTACCTGAATTTGTTTGGCGGAATATTCTTCAGAACCTTTTTTTTCTTTCTCTTCCATAAATTTGACTATTAAAAACAAGACACCGCTGTGCCTTATTGTAAAATTACATCTTCTTTATTATCGCTTAAAAAGAAATAAAAAGCAACTTCTGTTTTCTTTTATTCGGCTAAAAAATAAGCCTCCAACAGGGAAATAGAGGCAATCAATAAGGCCGCGTCCCACCAATTTAATATTCTGGCTCCCTGCATAATAAGCAAGCCTATAATTATCAGCGCTATCCAAATAGCTTGGCGAAAAGAAAGCCCAATTAAAGAAAATAAAAGCTCATTATTTAAAAAATGTTTTCTTAAACTAAAGCCAACCACAGTGAAAACCCCCACCAGAGTAAAAAAAAGAGTTGCGTAAAACAGACCCAGTCCCATAATCCCGGATTCTGTCGGATCAATATAATAAATCACTAAAAAACAAGAAGCTGCCGCAAAAAAAGTAGCCAGCGACATTAAATTGAGATAGGTTTTGAGAGTCATTTTAAAAAGCAAAAATTCCAAAAATGTTTAGGAACAAAAATCATAACCGGAAAATCCTCTAAAATTATGTTTTTAATTCCCGGCTGGCATCTTCTAAAGCTCTTACCGCTTTTCTCGCAAGATCATTTGTCAGCTCAAAGCTTGAATCGTGGACAATTTTATTTCTTATTTTATGTGAATTCCAAACATTCTCCAAATTACTTCCCACATCGGCCCCAACTATATTTTGTAGCCTTTCTCCTTCCGTGTTTCCCTCTACTCCAGTCTTTTGGAGAGTTTCATCCAATATTTTATCGGCTTCAATCACCGCTATCTTCCAGTCGTTGGGATTAACTGAATTAAGCTTGCCGTTTATTTTCTCCCAAATTCCAACAGGCATTTTAGCTTTTTTGCTTTCTTCTTTCTTTATTCTTTCGCTTTTTTTATAACCGAAAGTCGTATAATCC
>JAGYOS010000039.1 GCA_018399475.1 bacterium | reverse complement strand
TTTTTTTCATCTTTTCCAACCGGCGTATCTTCCGAAGGGATTTGAGGCACTTGCGCCATTAAATCAAAATATTTTTCTTTCAAGGCATCATAAGCAACCTCTTTTTCTTTAACCGCTTCTTTCATTTTTTTCCCTGCAGCTATATTCTCAGCGGTTGGCTTTTTCCCGCGAGAAGCTTTAGCCAGCTCGTTTCTTTTTCTTTGGATATTTTCAATCTCACTTTGAAGTTTTTTCCTCTTTTGATCCAGTTCTAATAATTTTTCAAGGTCAATCTCAACATTTTTATTTTTGGCAGCTTCTTTTACTTTAGCCGCATTTTCGCGAATGTAATTTATATCAAGCATATTTTTATTCTAAAATTTCTTAAAAATTATTTTACCTCCTTTTTCATCCGCCTCCACCCCCTCTCCCGCTTTCACTTCTTTCTTGATAATAGCCAGCGCTAAAGGATTTAACAATTCATTCTGGATGGTTCGCTTCAGTGGCCGAGCCCCAAAAAAGGGATCATACCCTTTGTGGGCTAAATATTTTCGGGCTTTCCGCGTTAATTTTATTTTGATTTTCTTTTCTTTTAAGGTTTCTTGGATTTTTTTCATCTGTAAATCAACAATGCTCTCAATTTCTTTTTCCCGCAATGAGTGGAAAACAATAATCTCATCCAAACGGTTAATAAATTCCGGTTTGAAGTTCTCTCTCAAAACCTCCATAATTTTATCTTTCATTTCTTTTTGGGAAAGAATATTTTTCTTCTTCCCTTCTCCGAAACCAAGAGTACCGGCGGAAATAATTTCACTGCCAAGATTTGAAGTCAAAATAAGCAAAGAATTTTTAAAATTAACTGTTCTGCCTTTAGCATCCGTTAGCCTGCCATCATCCATAATTTGAAGTAACATGTTAAAAACATCGGGATGGGCTTTTTCAATCTCATCGAAAAGAATAACAGCATAAGGTTTGCGTCTAATAATTTCGGTCAATTGGCCTCCCTCTTCATAGCCCACATAACCTGGAGGAGAGCCTATCATCTTAGACATGGAATGTTTCTCCATATATTCGCTCATATCCAATCTTACCAAGGCGCTTTCATCATTAAAAATAAATTCAGTTAAGGATTTTGCCAGTTCCGTTTTACCCACGCCTGTCGGACCTAAGAAAAGAAATGAACCCAATGGCTGATTTTTTGGAGAAATACCGGCTCGTGCTCTCCTCAAAGCGTTGGAAACGGCTTTTACAGCTTCCGTCTGCCCGATTACTCTTTTCCCCAATTCTTTTTCCGCTTTAGCTAATTTTTCAGCTTCCCCTTCCAACATTCTGGCAACGGGAATGCCTGTCCACTGAGCAACCACCCGAGCAATATCTTCTTCGGTAACTTCTTCTTTAAGAATCCCCGTTTTGCCTTGCATTTTATCAAGCTTAAGCTGGCCGGTTTTAATCTCTTTTTCCAATTGGGGAATTTTGCCATAACGAATTTCGGCGGTTTTCCCTAAATCACCTTCTCTTTCAGCTTCATCGGCTTGAATTCGTAATTGCTCCATTTCTCTCTTTTGGGATTTTAAATTATTAATTACTTCTTTTTCCGCTTGCCACTGCGCTTCAATGGAATTTTTCTTCTCGTTAAGATCAGAAATTTCCTTTTCAATCTTGCGAAGCCTCTCTTTAGATTGAGGATCTTTTTCTTTTTCCAGTGCTCGTTTTTCAATTTCATCTCTCATTATTTTGCGCTTCAAATTATCCAGTTCCGTTGGCATGGAATCAATTTCCATTTTCAAAGTAGACGCCGCTTCATCAATAAGATCCACGGCTTTATCCGGAAGAAAACGATCATTGATATAACGGTTTGAAAGATTGGCAGCCATTACAACAGCCGGGTCGGTTATTCTTACTCCGTGATAAGCTTCGTATTTGCTTTTTATTCCCCTCAGAATGGCAATCGTGTCTTCCACACTCGGTTCTTTCACCAATACCGGCTGAAAGCGGCGTTCCAAAGCGGTGTCTTTTTCAATATATTTTTGGTACTCCTTTAAAGTGGTTGCTCCGACGGTTCTTAATTTACCTCTGGCTAAAGCAGGCTTCAAAAGATTAGCCGCATCCATGGCTCCATCAGTAGCACCCGCTCCCACCACAGTGTGCAATTCATCAATAAAAAGGATTACTTTCCCTTCCAGAGATTCAATTTCTTTAATCACCGCTTTGAGACGATCTTCAAATTCACCTCTAAATTTTGAACCCGCCAAAAGAGAACCTATATCCAAAGCGACAATTTCTTTCTCTTTTAGATTTTCCGGAACGTCTCCTTTGACGATTCTTTGGGCTAAGCCTTCAATAATAGCCGTTTTACCGGTTCCCGCTTCACCTATCAAAACCGGATTATTTTTAGTTCTTCTGGTAAGCACTTGGATAACCCGACGAATTTCTCCATCTCTTCCAATTACCGGATCCAATTCGTTTTCTTTGGCCAATTTAGTTAAATTTTGTCCGTATTTTTCCAAAACTTGATATTTGGATTCCGGATTTGCTGAATCTGCATGCCCGGATCCCCTAACTTCACTCAAAATTTTAAGTAGCGCTTCGTAGTCCAAACCAAACTCCAAAAAAACTTTAGAGACTTCCGAAGAAGTTCCAACAACGGCCAAAAGAAGATGCTCGGTGCTAACATATTCGTCTTTTAGTTTCTCCATTTCTTTTTGGGCGGCATCCAACAATTTGCCTAATTCTTGGCTGGCAAAAAGCTGATCCGGAGAAATTTCAGCCAAGCGGGGTATCGCTTCCAAAAAACTCTCCAGTTTTTTCTTCAAGCCGGCCTCATCAACTTCCATTTTTTTCAAAATAACCGGAACAATACTTTGAGGCTGATCAATTAATTTTAAAGCTAGGTGAACTACGTCCACCTGTTGCTGTTTATTTTGCAAGGCAAGTTTGTGCGCCTCTTCCAGAGCCTCTTGGGATTTTTGAGTAAATTTATCGGTATCCATATCAATATTTAATATTTTTAAATTTCAGATAAGGTTAATCACCAAGCTGCCATTTTCTTTTGAACCACCAGTTTAATAAATTTAAAAGTAGCATTTTTTATTCTGGGAAAACGTTTCGGCTCAAGATAAAATCTGAAAAGCCATTCCAAGCCTCTTTCTCTCATCCACCTGGGAGCTCTCTTTTTGTTTTTGGCTAAAAAATCAAGAGCCCCGCCAACTCCCACCGCCACCCTAACGCTGGGCATTCTATCCATGTTGGCAAAAATCCACTCTTCCTGCTTGGGAGCTCCAAATCCGACAATTAGAATATCCGGCTTTAACTTATTAATAGATTTCAAAAATTTATTTTCCGTATTTTCTTCAGTTAATTTACCACCTCGGCTACCCACAATCAAAGCTTCCGGATATTTTTTCTCCAGTTCATTTTTGGCAGAAACGGCAATACCTTTACCCCCTCCCAGAATATAGGCGGAATAATCTCCTCCACTGGTTAAACGAATCAGCTCCTCCAACAAAAACACTCCTTTGATTCTTTGAGAAATTTCCGTTCTTAAAAACGGAGGATAAAAAACAACAGCCAGTAAACTGTAAAAAGCTTGCCAAAGAACTATTAATTTATAATATCTAACTCTATTTACTCTATTAAGCTGGGGTTCTCCCACTCCAAGGCTCAAATACTTGGCCGCCCATAAAATTCCAACACCATCAGCCAAATTTAAATCGGTATATTCCAAAATACGGCGAAAATGCTTATTTTCTTGAGCTTCAACTATAAATTCGGGATTAACCGTGGCTAAAAAATGCTGATCGCCATCTTCAAGATAATTTCTTAAGATTTTTACCAGTTTTTTTTCTTTCAGCGGATCAATCTTCACTCCTAAAACGCCAATCCTCTGATGGTTTAAAGAATTCATTGGATTATTGGTACCTTTTTCTATAAC
>JAGYOS010000038.1 GCA_018399475.1 bacterium | reverse complement strand
TTTTACATTGACTTATTAAGTTTGATTAGATAATCTTTTTAGTTCTGTAATTAGTTTAGTTTTTAAGTACCTTACAAAAAATTTAAAAAGGAGGAAGTTATGGATGATCAGAATAAAAATAAAGATTTTAGCGTATGTACTTATGGAGAAGCTAAAACGGGAGGTGGACAACATCTTGAGTTTATTTGCAGGCCAGATGATATAGAGTATGTTAAACATTTTTTAGCTGATAATATAAAATCTGTTGATATCCCCACAACCAGACGGGTAAGCATATCACATGGTGTATATGGTCGATACTCTAGGTACAATGTTGTCCAGCATAAATACGCCGGCGGTGGATACGGACCAGGATGCGGGGGTTTCATAGAAGTGCTAGAGATAAAAAACCCTCCCGAAAAAAGGCATGGAATTGTTCTTTACGAATATATTAACAATCTTAGTTCTTTCACGGAATGGAAAACTTTAGAAAATGCTAAGGCGGCTTTCGTTGAAAGAAACAATTCGGAGGAAGGAGAGAGACTTGCAAAGCTTAAGGGGTTTATTCGTTCGGTAAACTGTGGCCCCTTTCAACCATGGTTTTACGCAATTGGGGACGAAGAGCTTATTGGCGACTTCGTATTTCCCGAAGGCTTTCAAGATGACCCCGTTTATCGTTTTGGTAAAAAGTTTGTAGTTACTTATGAAGGATATGCCGAAGTCAAAACTTGCATGGGTGTTCGTTTTATCCAAAAAGAAGTGGAAGATCACTATCCTAGTAGCAAAAAACTAATGATCTTCCGTCTTATTTATTGGGATGATGGGAGTGTTACAAGGGATGATTGCCATCAGTATCGTTTAGAAAATCCTCGTCCGCTTGAAGAGGGTGAAATGTGGATTACAGAAGCTCTTCTCAATTTTCGTAGAATGCTATCCGGAAAAACGGAAAGGTTTGAGATTAATTTCACTGATGGTAATAAATTTGTTGGCCGGATATCAAAAAGCGGTAATAAAGCTAAATGCCCTCAAGGTAAGTATCATCTGAAAGTTTATTTCAAGGGCAAGAAGAGACCATTGGAGGGATGGGTAGATTTTAAGCCAACGCTTAAACATCCTAATGTAATCAATTACACAAAACAGTCTCTTAAAGTGCAGGATGATGAGATAGATAGAATTCAGATACTGGGAAAGAAGGTTGAAAGAGGTGGGAAAAAATGGTCCGGTGTTTTTTTCAACTTGCCAGAATAAAAAGAATGTCTCTTTATACTTTTTTCGCTAAGGGCTCCATTGAAAAATGTGGGAGCCCTTTTTGTTTCTATTCTAATTTAGACACTTCCTTAAAACTTTAAATAAACAATGCCCCCCTCTGTTAAAAATTAATAATCCTGCTATTATAATAAAATTAAGCTGATGAAATTCAGATTTTTGTTTTTTTGTTAATTTAAAATTTGAAATTTATAATTTTTACGTTGTCTCTACCTGTCTGCCGGTAAGCAGGCGAAAGCGTGAATACCAGTATTTCTAGAAAAGATTTCTTATTAAAATTTTTCTAGACTTTCCGGGATCCCCGCTTTCGCGGGGATGACACATTATTTTAAAAACTTTTTGGTTTCATAACTTATAACTTTCAATATGCCTAATCCTTTCGACAAAAAATATAAATTCCAGCAAATAGAGGAAAAGTGGAAAAAATTTTGGGAGCGGGAAAAACTGTTTAGTTTTAATTCTAACAGCCGAAAACCTCTTTTTTCCGTTGATACTCCCCCGCCTTATGTCTCGGCAGATCATCTTCACGTAGGGCATATTATGTCTTACGCTCAAGCAGAATTTATTGTCCGTTATAAAAGAATGCGGGGTTTTAATGTTTTTTACCCAATGGGTTTTGATGACAACGGTTTGCCTACTGAAAGATTTGTTGAAAAAAAATATAAATTAGACAAATCAAAAATAAAACGCTCGGATTTTATTAAGATTTGCCTAAAAGAAACCCAAAAAGGCGCTCAGAATTACAAAAAACTATGGTGTAATCTGGGAATTTCAGTAGATTGGAACAAAACTTACAGTACTATTAGTCCTTTGGCTACAAAAGTTTCTCAATGGTCCATTATTGATCTTTACAAAAAAGGTTTTCTCTATAGAAAAAAATCCCCTATTTTATGGTGTCCGTTTTGTAAAACAGCTATTGCCCAAGCCGATTTGGAAGATAAGACGGTAAAATCCAAAATGAATTATATCCGCTTCAAGATTAAAGATAAAAAAGTAACCATTGCGACTACCCGGCCGGAACTCCTGCCGGCTTGTGTAGCTTTATACGTAAACCCCAAAGATAAAAGATACTTAGATTTAGTCGGCAAGAAAGTCCAGGTCCCTCTTTTTAAAAATTGGGTCCCCGTAAAAACAAGTCCGGAAGTTGTTATGGAGAAAGGAACGGGAATAATGATGGTTTGTACTTGGGGAGACCAAGAAGATCTTGCCAAATGGAAGACAGACAAACTGGAAACCAAGGCTTTGCTTGGAAAAGATGGCCGTTTAAATAAACTTGGTGGAAAATATCAAGGATTAAAAATAGAAACCGCCCGCCGAGAAATTATTGCCGATTTAAAAAAAAGCAAAGCTTTAATCAAACAAGAAGAAATAGAACATTCATTGAACGTCCATGAAAGATGTGGCACGCCGGTAGAACTTATTCAAAGCAAGCAATGGTTTATTAAAATTGCCGGTCTTAAGAAAAAATGGTTTGAGTACGGAAAAAAAATAAATTGGTACCCGGCTGAGATGGAAAAGAATTATCGCTTATGGGTTGATTCTTTAAAATGGGATTGGTGTGTTTCAAGACAGCGTTATTACGGAACGCCTTTTCCTCTTTGGTATTGTGCTAAATGTAAAACTCCAATCTTCGCTAGAGAGAAAGACTTACCTGTTAACCCAACCGAAGATAAACCTCCTCTTAAAAAATGCCCCCATTGCGGGCACGACAAATTTGAGCCTGAAACCGATGTCCTGGAAACTTGGGCAACATCTTCTTGCACTCCCTTTTTAATAAAAGAATTAGCCGGGAAAAAAGAAATCAAAGAAAAAATATTTCCCGTCAGCCTCAGGCCGAATGCTTTTGAGATAATCAGAACTTGGGATTTTTACTCTATCGTTAAAAGCCATTACCATTTTGGAAAACCGCCTTTTAAAAATGTTATGGTCTCCGGACATGGACAAGATGAGCAAGGCAGAAAAATATCCAAAAGGCTTAATAATTATGTTCCCTCGGACAGGTTACTAAACGATTGGGGGGCCGACGCCATCAGGTATTGGGCCACCGGTGCTTCTTTGGGACAAAATTTAAGATTTAATTCCAAGGAGATAAAAAAGGGAAGGAGAACCACTACCAAACTTTGGAACGTGGGGAGATTTCTGGCGATCAATTCAGAAGATTACAATTTTAAAGCCGGTAAAACGCCTCAGGGCTTGGAACATGCCGATTTTTGGATAATTAAAGAATTAAACCTGACAATTGAAAAAGTTACCGAAGCTTTTGAAAGTTATGATTACGCTAAAGCTAAAAACGAGTTGGATGCTTTTTTCTGGTCCAAGTTTGCCGATTATTATATTGAACTTGTTAAATATCGTTTAAACGGCAAGGCTGGAAGATCAAAGACAGCCTCTCAATTTACTCTTTTTAACGTTTTTCTGGCTATTTTAAAGATGTATGCTCCCCTATTGCCTTTTATAACTGAAGAAATTTACCAAGATTTATTCAAAAAAATAGAGAGGGTAAAAAGTATTCATTTAAGCTCTTGGCCTGAAAAGATAAAAGTCAAATCAGCTCTCAATACTAAAGATTTTCAAAAGGCTATTGACGCCATTGACGAAATCAGAAAATATAAAACAAGCCAAGGGATATCTTTAGGTTCGGAATTGGCTGAATACTCATTAAAAACCAAAATTAATCTTGCTAAATATAAAAAGCTTGTAAAAAATGCAATTAAAGTTAAAAAATTGCTTTAAATATTCTTAAACCCTTGATTATCCCAGATAAATTGGATATACTTTTAAAATAATACAAGAATAAATTTTTAAAACTATTTAGTCATGGCCAAAGCAAAAAGGTCTTTTCTCCAAAAACTAATCGGGAAGGAAGAGCCGGAAGAAGAAATAAATTACGGAGTTAATCCGGGAAATAGCGGCGGTTTGGAGCAAAGAATAAATATTCAAGGAGAACAAAATTATGCTCAAGAAGGACAAGGAGGACAAGGGCAAGAAGTGCAAGAAGTGCAACAAACACCGGAAAATCGCGGCGGCAATGAATGGGTCGCTGATCAAGAGGGGCAATTAACCATAGACGTTTACCAAACGGAAACTGATATAGTTATTAAATCCACTATTGCGGGAGTTAAGCCGGAAGATTTAGATGTCCAAATCAACAATGATATGGTAACCATTAAAGGAGAACGCAAGCAGGATGAAGAAATTAGGGAAGAAGATTTTTATTATCAGGAATGTTATTGGGGAGCGTTTTCAAGATCTATTATTTTGCCGGTAGATGTTCAAGCAAATAAAGCGGAAGCTACAATGAAAAATGGTATTTTAACCATTAGGCTTCCCAAGGCGGATTCTGCCCAAGCAAGAAAAATTCAAGTAAGAGGCTTTTAAATGTGTTTAAAAAACTGCTAAAATCTTTTAAAATCTTTCCTAAAAATAAAAAAGGAAAAAAGAATTTATTTTTTTTACTGGGAGTTCTAATTATACTGCTGGTTTTTTTTGGTATTTTTGAGTTTTACCAAGTTTATCAAAATAAAATTTACCCTCGCTTGGCCGTTGATGGTATTGAATTAGGTTCCTTGACCAAGAAAGAAGCTGCTAAAATTTTAAGTGAGAAAGTAAATACTTTGGAAACCAAGCGAATAATTTTTAAAGGCGAAAAAGTTAATATTAAAGCTTCTCTGGCTGAAATGGGGATAGAGGTTAATCAAGAAGAAACTCTTTCTTCAGTTTATCAAATAGGCAGATCTGCCAACTGTTTCAAAAATTTCGGGGTAATAGCTAAAAATATTTTGCTAGGCTTTGAATCGCCTCTTTATTTTAGAGTGGAAGAAGAAAAAATAGATAATTTTATTGCTCAAGAATTGGAATCTCCGGAAAAAGCTCCCCAATCCGCTGAAGTAATTTACCAAAATGGTCATTTTGAAATTATACCCCCTCGGGAAGGCAAAGGGTTAGATTATCCTTTATTAATCTCTCAAATTATTGAAATTGCTAATTCGCCCGATAAAAATATTGTTAATCTTCCTCCTGAAATAAATAAAGAACCGGAAATTAACAGAGAAAAAGCTATGGAAGCAAGAGACCGAGGAAACCAAATTTTAGAGAAGGTCCCCAATTTTAGTGCGGGGGAAAAATATTGGAGTACTGACAGAGATATAATAGCCAGTTTTCTAACTTTTAAGAAAAGTTTTTCCACCGGCAACTGCAATGCCGAAAATGAAAATTTCAATACTTTATTCCTGGAAGAAACGGGGAAAAAAGAATTTTTAGATTACATTGCTACTTCTACCGGAATTTACCCCGAGAGAAATTTTTCTGAAAATTGTTTAAAGGTCGCTTTCAATAAAGATGCCATCCGAAATTATTTAAATATTGTTGCTCCGGGAGTTGAACAATTGGCAGTTAATGCCACTTTGGGCTTCCAAGATGAAAAACTGGTTATCCTAACCGAAAGTCAAGACCAAATAAAACTTAATCTGGAAGAAAGCATCGCCTTGATAGCAAAAGGTTTGCTGGCCGGCGATGACTTAATAAAACTTGCCATAGATAGAAAAGAAGCTCAAATTTCTCGAGAAACTATCGGGAGTTTAGGTTTAGAAACTTTAATCGGACAAGGAGATTCCAATTTTGCCGGATCTCCAAAAAATAGAAGGCATAATATTGCTGTTGGGGCTTCCAAATTTAACGGAACATTGATTAAACCCGGAGAAACTTTTTCTTTCTTGGAAATTTTAGGTCCGGTTGACGCTTCTACCGGCTATCTCCCCGAATTGGTAATAAAGCTGGATAAAACTATTCCCGAATATGGAGGAGGAATGTGCCAAGTTTCAACAACCGCTTTCAGAGGCGCCGTTAATTGCGGATTTGAAATAACTGAGAGAGTAAACCATGCTTATCCAGTTCAGTATTATTCTCCTCAAGGCACGGATGCTACCGTTTACATCCCCAGCCCGGATTTAAAATTTATTAACAACACTCAAGCTCATGTTTTAATCCAGACAAAAATTAACGGCAATATTTTAACTTTTGAGTTTTACGGCACCAATGACGGCCGCCGAGTGGAAACTATCGGCCCGATAATTTATGATAGAAAATCTGACGGAGCAATGAGATCTAAATGGACTCAAAAAGTATATCGCGCCGACGGTTCTTTAATGTTGGAAAAAGAATTTTTAAGCAAATATGATTCTCCCAGCAAATATCCTCATCCGGGAGAAGAAGATGAAGAAGACGAAGATAAAAAAGATAAGAAAAAGAAGAAAAAAGATTAGTGATAATTAATTTTTTATAAAATAAAAATGGAAAAAATAAAAAAATACGCAAACTACATAGCGGTTTCAGTGCTAGCCCTAATGTTCTTTCTCTCAATCGGAAGCATGAAAGAAGACTCAGCTATCCGTGATGAAATGCCTCATGTTGTCGCAGGATATTCTTATCTTACTAAATTTGATTACCGTTTAAATCCGGAACATCCGCCTTTGGTGAAACAATTATCCGCTCTTCCGTTGCTCTTCTTGGATTTAAATTTCCCCACTGAAGATCCCGGCTGGAGAGACCATGTTAATGACCAATGGTCTTTAGGAAATACTTTTCTTTATCATTCAGGCAACGACGCCGATCAAATGATTTTTTGGGGGAGGATCCCGATTGTTCTTTTAATGATAATAACCGGTTGGATAATTTTTAAATGGACAAGCGAAATCTTCAAAAGCAAATTGGCCGGTTTGTTAAGCCTTATTCTCTTTGCCGTATCTCCTAATATTATCGCTCACGGACGTTTTATCACCACTGACATGGGAGTAACGGCTTTTTCGGTTTTTGCCCTTTATTCTTGGTGGAAATTTTTAAAAGATCCTACCGGGAAAAAATTTATTTGGGCTTCCTTGCTCCAAGCAGGCCTTCATTTGGCTAAATTTTCCAGCCCTCTCTTTCTCCCAATAATCGGCTTGATGGCAATCGTAGCCATTTTTTCTTACAAGCAAAAATGGAGTTTGGCTAAAAGAGCAAAATTATACTTGGGAGCAACCGTTTTAGCTACTATTATCGCTTATGCCGTTGTTGGAATTTGGTACCAAGTTTGTATTTTCAAAATGCCGTTGGAAGTTCAGCAAAATTTAATTGGAGAATCCATTGCCGACAGTGATTTTAAAAATGCCGGCTTGGCAACCAAACTTACTAAAATGACCGAGATCTACCCGTTAAGACCTTATGCCCAATATCTTCTTGGCTTTGTTATGGTTGCCGCTCATGCTTCTTATGGACATTCAACTTATTTCATGGGAGAAACCGGCCAGAATTGGCCCGAATACTATTTTATTGCTTACTTGTTGAAAGAGCCTCTGACTTCCCAAATATTTTTAGGTTTGGCAGTTCTAATCTCAATCGGAATTTTGGTAGCCTTTTTAAAATCCCGCCAAAAAGGGAAGGAGTTCAAAGAAGCCTTTAAACAATATGGAGTCTTGGCACCTTTTGTGTTTTTAATTCTCCTCTACATGATAATGGGGATGAAAGCTAAACTCCAACTGGGTATTCGTTACATTGTTCCGATTTTCCCCTATCTCTACATAATTATTGGCGGTCTTATCGCTTACCAGCTAAATCGATGGAAAAAGAAAAAGAATTTATTTAAATTTGGCTGGGTAGTTGTTCTCTTACTAACCATTTGGCTTTTCGGAGCCAATTTCAAAATTTATCCCCACTACCTGGCTTATTTTAATGAAACTATCGGGGGGCCGGAAAACGGCTGGCAATATTTGGTAGATTCTAACATAGATTGGGGCCAGGATTTGCGCCGCTTGAAAAAATATGTTGCTGAAAATAATATCCAGAATATAAAGGTTGATTATTTTGGAGGAGGAGATCTTGATTATTATTTGGGAGAAGGAAATTACGAACCTTGGGGATTTAACAAAGGTCCCGCCACGGGATGGCTAGCGGTTTCTATTAATGCCATTCAATGGAATTCAACCAATCATGGAGACAAACAAAGTTATCATTGGCTTACCGATAATTATGATCCTTTTGAGAAATTAGGTTATTCCATCTTTCTCTACCGATTGCCGGAAAAAATTGAGAGATAATAAAATTTTATTGTTTGTTTTCTTCTTCTTTTTCTTGCTCCTGTTTTTGTCGGGCCTGTTCTTTTTTCAGTGTTTCGCAATCGTCAAAAAATTTATAGTAAACTTTTCCGTTAATTCTCAAATCAACATATTCAAGACAAATTCTGTCTTCGGTTTTTATTTCATTCTCCAAAATTATCCTTAAAGCTTCCGCATTGGCAGTTAAGGGAACTTCTGTATTAAAAAGGATCAGCCAGCCTTCAGCTGTTTTCCCTTTTATCTCTGAAGCTGAAGGTAAAGGAGTGTAGAGTTCCTTTATCTCTATTTTGCTATTTTTTTCAATAATCTTTTTAATGTTTCTAATGAATTCTAGATGGCTTTTGGTATTTAAACCCTTGCCGATCTCAATTTCACTCTTTGACTCGTCGTAAATCACTTCCACGTTAGAACCGAATTTGGCAAGATCCCCGAAAGAAACCTTTTCCAAGGCTACTCCGTTTTCGTCCAAGGACACGCAATCCACTTCTCCACAAATTAAAATCGGTGCGTCTTTTTTCTTCAAGGCTATCTCCAATACGCCAAAAAAATTCTTTTTTATTTCTACAGACTCAAAAATTTTAAACTTTTCCAAAATTGTTTGTTCAATTTTTCTTTTCTTTAGAAAAAAGAAATGATTGCCATAGAAGATCCCCAAGTGCTTTTTATCCATTAGAGAATAAATTTTCTCTTCAATTTCCTCTTTGTCAGTTGTAGGATCTCCTCTAAAAACAATTTCTTCTACTCTTAGCCAGGGAGAAAAAAAGACAGCATAAACCAAAGCGGCACCGATTAAAAAGACAGAAAAATTATAAAGTAAAGAAAAGAGTCTAACCTTTCGCCTGGATACCATTAAATTTCCAGTTCTTAAAGTAACTTTTGGCTTTCTTTTAAAGCGTACTTTTTTACGATTAAGCGGTTTTCTGGAATAGTTAAGCTTTCTTTTCTTTTTTAAAAAAAACATTTTAGATTCTTGGGAAATGAATAATTATTGTCTCTCCTTATCTGTATTTAATGAATCTTTTCCGGATTTATTTTAAAAGCGACAGTTTTTAGTAAGAAAAAAAGTTTATTTTTCTTTGGTTATTTTTTCTTTGCCAACAAATTCTCTCAAAACTTCCGGGACTTTAATGCTCCCATCTTTCTGCTGGTTATTCTCTAGAATAGCGATTAAAATTCTGGGGCTTGCCAAGGCGGTGTTGTTTAACAAATAAGCATATTCTTTCCGGCCGCTTCGGCTCTTGTATTTTATCTTTAGCCTTCTGGCCTGCCAATCCAATAAATTTGAAGCTGAACCTGTTTCTCCATAGGTCTCGTGGCTGGGCATCCAAGCTTCTAAGTCATACATTTTATATTTTCCCAACCCCATATCTCCCGTACAAATTTGTAATTGGCGATAAGGAATTTTTAATTCTTCATGCAGTTCTTTGGAAATGGCAATCATTGCTTGATGCATTTTTTCCGCTTCTTCTATTTTAGCCTTAGTAAAACAAACTTGTTCCACTTTCATAAATTCATGGACTCTGTAAATTCCTTTTGTATCTTTACCATAACTACCGATTTCAGAACGATAACATTGGGAAAGGCCGCACATTTTTAAAGGTAATTGGTCTTCCTGCAAGGTTTCTCCGGCATAATAAGCCAGCAAAGAAGGTTCCGCGGTGCCTACTAAAAATTTATCCTCTTTCCCAACCGAACCGTCGGCCGTTTTTTCCTTATTAGAGATTTTATAAACCTCATCAACTTCAGGATCATATTCCCGCTTCGCAAAAAAACCGCTGCCAAA
>JAGYOS010000037.1 GCA_018399475.1 bacterium | reverse complement strand
CAGTTTTAAGAAAAAACGACCGAATGAATTAAATAAAATGTTTTTATCTTTTCTCCTATCAATATCTTGAGCTTGACCGATTTTTTCTCCATTAACTCTTCTCTCCCAATAATTAGCAATACCGGTTTCGCTCCAACTTGAACCGGGTAGATATTCTTCAACCCACAAATTTTTCGCTTTCATTTTTTCCAAAACTCTATTTTTGTCTAAAAGGCAAATCATAGAAACAAGTTCTAGGGCGGTATAAAGATCTTTAAATTTTAATTCCAAATTATCCTCTGTTACAAAATGATTTAGACAAATTCTATCAGTGTTTTTATTCTTTTTTCTTCTTTTCCCAAAAATTTCCAGTAAAAAGGCTGCTCCCAAACGAGCTAGCCAAATTCTGTTTTTTTTGGCGACAATCAGCAAATCTATATCACTTGATTTCCGCGGGTTACCGGTAGCCACTGTACCACAGACTCCTATAAAGCTGATCCAGGGCAATAATTTCAATAATCTGGCTTCTCTCACAGCTATTTTCATTTTTTCGGCAACAATTTTCTCTTTTTCAATTGGAGAAATATTTCCCTCTTCCAAATTTTCTTTAAATAAATCGCCGGACCATTGATAAAAGCCTCTTTTTTCTGTTACCGCTTTTTCTCTTTTCAGCCAATCTAAAATTGACCGAATCTCGAAAAGTGAGATCAATGGTTTTTCGGCTCCTTGCAAATTAATAAGCAAACGCCTAATTTTTAATAGAGAAGGTTCAATTTTTCTTATCTTTAAGTAAATAAGAGTCTTTATAATATTGAGAGCTAAGTCGGAGTTGACCCTCTCTAATTTAGAAAATTCCATCTAACTAATATAAAATATATATTTCAATTTGCCGATTTTTTACCGTGATATTTTCAAGCTAGAATATTTCTCTAACCTCCAATTTATCACTCGCTTGATAAGCTTTTTCTCTCTCTTCAAAAAAAGTTTTAATTTCTTGAAGATCTTGAGGATTTATTTTATATTCAAATTCCGCTTCTTGTTTGGAAAGAATGACTTCAGATTCTTTTTCCAAATTAAAAGTAAAATGATACCAACAAAACACCAAGAAAAATAAAGGGATAAGAACAAAGAACAGCATAAAGACAAATACCGCTTTTTCTTTGGTAATATCATCTTTTTTGAAAGTAATTTTTAATTTCTTCTCGTTTTTCATCGGGCAAAAATAATTATTTCTCCTCCGAGATATTCTTCCGCAGGAGCATCTTTATTGGCTTTGATACTTCTCTTCTCCAAACCGATTTTTTTCAAATCGGCGTATTTCCCAAGATTCTCTAGTTTTACCAAAAATCTTATAAAAGACGTTAGGTTGCTTTTGGTTTTTAGCGAGAAAGCTAAGGGAATTTCTCCCGCTTTTTTAGCTTTTTCCTGCTCTTCTTTTTCTTTCTTAGAAGTAGCTTGCTGCTCATAGATTTCCATTTCCATTTCCACTCCTGATTTAAAAGCGGCTTCTTCCACTTCTTTTATAAAGAAAACCGGCTCTTCTTTTGATGTAAATCTCCAAGCAATTTCTTCTTTTTCTTCCAATTTTGAGTACTCACTTTCTACTTTGTCATAATTTGATATTTTAAGCTCTAGGTTACGATTGGCTTCTTTTTCGGTAACAATTGTCTTGAAAAGGTTTTCGTTCTTCCAAAAAAGCCAAGTGCCGGCGGCGAAACAAGCCGCTTCCAATAAAATAAAAAGTATCAAATTAATTTTTATCTTCTTATCCATTTTTTAGAGTCAAAGTAAATTCAAAATTGATATTTTCTTTAGACGTTAAATTGGAAATAGGGAAATCAATTTTTTCGTAGAAAGCCGAATCCCCCAATTTTTCTTTAAGTTGAATAATTTCTTCACGGTTTTTAGCAGTGCCGGAAACACGGATTTCTTTTAAATTTTTTTCATCCATATTAATCGCTCCCAATTTTATTCCTTCTCCACAAAATAGAATCAGCTCTTCTAAAACTTCCGACCATTTTAAAGGATTCTCCTGATTAAGATCTTTAGCCTTTTCAACAAAACCATAAGTTTTTTTCACTTTCTCTTCCAAATAAGCCAAGTTTTTAGCCTGTTCTTCAATATTCTTTTCTAAAGATTTACTTTTTGTTTCAACTAAAGCTTTTTCCAAGTCATAATTCAAAAAGTATAAGTAGCCCAAGCCGGCAAAATTTATAAGCATAGCTAGAAAAATTAACCAAGTTGTTTTTTGAAACAATTTGACTAACCTTATTTTCTTAATTTGTTGAGGAGGCAATAGATTAATTTCCATTTTTATGATTTTTTCAAAAAAAATTTTATCCCAAAGCGTTACCTAAAACAATTGAATAATCGCAAATAAAATTTTTAGGGATGGCTAATTTTTCTCCTTCAAGATTATAACCCAGCAACTCTTTTCCTTTTTCAACCTTTATCCCTAACTCTTCAGACAAAAGATTCTCTATCCCCTTTAGTGAAGCTCCTGCTCCGGTTAGATAAACAGAAGGCGCTTCCATCCCTTCTCTCCTTTCAAGATAATTCAGAGCATTTTTTACTTCCCTTAGAAGTTCCTGAATAACGGCTTGGGCTGCCTGACAATACTTTTCTTCTCTATTTTTTAAGCCAAAGCCCTTTTCTCCAATTTTCTCTAAAATTGCATCTTCTTCTACAGAATTGGGAGCATTAGGATTTTTTGGATCCTTGGGAACAAGTGTCCCGACAATATTTTTAACAAATTCAGATGCGTTAAAAAGAATACTGGAAGAAAAAAGAATTGTAGAATTTTTTCTTGCAAAAACAACTGATTTCTCATCACCAAAATAAATAATTACCCCCGATTGGCTGGCTTCAAGCAGTTGTTCTTTTGTATCTTTTTGCTTAGCTTGGACATTCCCGGTATTTCGACCTTCAGGAGAATAATTTTCAGTAGCAAAACATTTATTTAAACCGAAAGAGTCAGGAATAAAACCAACCGGGATTAAACCGCAACGTTCAAGAGCTTTCACTCTGCTGTCAATAATATCTTTAGAAGCTGCAACCAGCAGAACTTTCATCTTTCCTTCTTCCTGAAAACTCTCTATTATTTTCCAATCGTAATAAACTTTTGCCAAAGGAAGAGGAATATTGCTCTCTGTCTCCCACTTTATTGCTTCAGCAGCTTCTTCCTCTTTCATAAAAGGCACCTCAACTATTTTGACAAAAGATTTATATTCAGGAATTGAACAAATTACTTTTTTTACTTTAATGGGATTAGGAGTGCAATCCAATCTTGTTTTTTCTATAATCTTCGCCAAGGTTTTCTCCTTTTTTACCACGCCTTTTTCAACCGTACCAAAATCAAGACTTTTCTTAAAAAAACCCTTCACTTTTAAGCCCTTGCCGGTTTTCTTTAATTCCAAAAGCCGAAGAGCGTTATCTTCAATTTGGATTCCGAAACTGTTGGAATAATCTATCTTTTTTAACACAATTTAAATTAAAATTTATTTTTAGCAATTTCTTCTCGGGCCCAGCTCTCTTTAAAAAACAAGAACGACACTTCCTATTTTATTGGACATCTTCCCACTTATCAAGCTTATAGCTATCTTGATTCGGGAAAAAGGGCGGAATATTGTAAATTAATTCGCCATCATAATTGATATTACGGTTTTCATAACCGCTACAATAATATCCGCTACAATCCCAAGAAAATCCGTAACGATTATGGGTTGCCATTGCCCCGTAAACAGTAATCGTGTCTCTTTTATAATAAGTAAAGCTGTCCCAAAAACTGTAATAATCACGTCTGACGCTGCCATTCTGGGCAATCAAGGCACCATCAATCCTTAAATCATTTTCGGAAAAAAGGCCTATTTTTATGCTACCTTGAGCTATAAGGCCTAGAATTTCCGTTCCATCATAACTAGCATACTGAATATCATTCTCAATATAGATATTACGCTGATTGGAACCGCTTATTAAATCAGCACAGGCGATAGTAACTTTAGTGTCGTTTAATGTTCCTCTGACAGTGGCATCATCCTCTATAAAAATTAAACCGTTTGAAGGAAAAGAAAAATTTTGATAAAAACTTCTTGAATAAACATGGTGGGAACTGTAACCTCTTGATGTAACTTTATAAACATCAAAGGTACCGTTTTCTTTCAGTTCCAAGTCGTAACCATCTTTAGAGGAACCGGCGTAGGGCAAATAAACTCCTTCCACTTGAGCAGCTTCCTTTATCTCCTTTAAATCACTGGTAACCCCGACAAAATCTGTCTCGGCAACCGGATACTTTGTCCCGGCCAAAAAAACTTGATTGGGATCGGGCTGAGAAGTCCAAACTCCGTCCCGCCAATGACTAGTATCCGGATCCCAATAAGTTTCCTCAGAAGAAGAAACTAAATTATGAGCTATCCCGTCAAATCTTATGCCTCCGTTAGAATGAATCGCTCCCCAAACTTCCGTTCCTTCCCCGAAACGCATAATGTCATTCGCCAGAACCGCATAGTCGCTCCAAGCAGGTTTTTTAAATTCCACTTCAATAATTCTTTTAACTTCCGGATTATTGTAATGCCAGCCGGTTGATCTTATCTTAACAACTGTGGAGCCCTCCTCTGGCTTAGTAGCCTCTAACTTAAATTTGCCGACAGCTGTTCCTTGAGGATCTTTATATTCTCTTTCATAAAAAGGTATCCCCAAAGGAGTCCCATTCCAATAATCACTTACGACTTCGGCAGTTTTTCCATCCAGCTCGGTTATTATATGCCAGTGATACATTTCAATACCGGCTTCCGCAATGTTAAAAGCTTCTTCTCTCTGAATCTTTTTAACACTTAAATGGCGCTGGCCGTAAACATAGAAAAGAAGGCTGGTAAATATTGTTAAGAAGAAACTGCCAAAAATCAAAACCAAAGGCAAGATAGAACCTCTTTGATTTTTCTTTTGGCAAAATTGATTTTGAAAGAAGGAATTATCCATTAAAAATTTTTAATAATCTCTTAAGTTTCTTAGCATAGCTTTTGATTCCACAATTCTCTGCCGACCGGAATTGCCTATTTCTGTTTTTAGAGAAACAACAATCAACCTGACTCTGAAAATATCCAAAGGCTGGCTAAGCTCCAAATTATTTCCTCCTCCCACAGGATCAATCCCCAAATATCTAAAAATCGGGCTTGCTTCTTCATTCGTTATCCCTTCCGCTATTTTAGTCCTTTCTATATTTTCCTCTAAATAAGTTAAAGGTTCCCCCGTCGGCACAATAACTTCTTTAAAAAAATCTCCATTTTCTAAAACATATTTTACTCTTTCCGCCAAGCCGTCTTCGTTAATATCAGAGTAAAAAATAATTTCGTTGGAAGATGCTGTTTCAACAGGGAAGCTTCCGTTCTCTCCGGTTTTCATCTTCCTTAACTCTTCAACCAAATGTTGGATGTTTATATTAACCCGATCAGTCGCTAAAGCTTCTTCGTTAATTCTTAAATGATTTTTGAAACTGAAGACAATAAAAGAAGCCACTAAAGCCGAAGCGACGGCAAAAAGGCAAATTGCCACTAAGGCTTCAACCGCTGTCATTCCCTTCTGATTATTTTTTATTTCTTTCTCTCCCATTATTTCATAAAAAAATTTGCGAATTTTGGATTGGAAATCTTTTATTCAACAGCATCCAAGTAAATATCCACTTTTGTCAGCCCTGATAAAGAAGCAGTTCCTAAATAATTTAGATAACCATCTGCCGTCACCTCAATCTGATATTCCCCCAATTCCATTAAATCTTGCCAGAAAAAAGCTTTCCCCAAATTGTCGGTCGGATAATTGGCACTGTAAGTAAAACCGGAAACTGAGACAGAGGCTCCGGGAATCGTTTCTTTGGTTGTATTGTCCATCACGGTTACTAAAAAAGAATTAACCGAGTTGGCAACACAAGTTGCTTGGACATCAACTACCCCTCCCGCCGATAATTCAAAAGGATTCCCCTGATTAATAGCCACCGTTTCATAGTTGGGATCATTTATTGAAAAAAAATAATTCCCCGGACTGGCGTCATCCAGTGTAATTATCCCCAGTCCGTCAGTATTTAAGCTGCTTTCATCAAAATAATAAACGGGTTGAGGATGTTCTTCCTCCGTATAGCCT
>JAGYOS010000036.1 GCA_018399475.1 bacterium | reverse complement strand
TTCTTCTCCATTTTTTTGATATTTAAGACCATTTTGTGTTGGAGTCGAAGTGTATATTAGATTAAATCCATCAATCCCGGAAGGAGAAACGGTTTTAATTGGATCTAATGCCTCCCAAGAAAGGGCAAAAGAAATATCGTTTTGAACCGGCTTCAAGTTTCCGAAATTAACTTCTGGAGGGGTGAGATCTACCATAGTTGAAGCCGTTTCCGACCAACCCCCCACATTTCCGGCCCAATCTTTGGCTCTGGCCCTATACATATATGTATAGCCATCTTCGCCCGTGAATTCGGCTTTTGTCTTGGTATTGTCTGCCAATAGCCAATCTATCCACACTCCATCCGAAGGGGAAGTTGTATACTGAAGACCATACTGAAGATCATCATATGAGGTCTGACTTGGGTCTGATTCTGGCCATTTAACATCAAAAGTTGCCGAATTTTGAAATGGCTCTAATTCAAAGAGTGGTGGGATGGGAGCGATGGTATCCAAAATAATTGAGTCTTTGCCCGGATCGCTGATATTCCCAGCTTTATCTTGAGACCAAATCCAAAGGGTTTTTAGTCCATCCTCGGCAGGGGTAGTAAACGAGTGGGTGGCTGTGGATGGTACCGGTTCCAGCCAATCTACATTTTCTTTTTCTGGTTTTTCTTCCAGAAAAAATTCCGACAAGAAATATTTAACCCCCTCAATCGGAGCGGTTACTCCATCTACGGGATTAGTGGCGAAAATATGAACACCAACCAAACTTTGGTTGGTATAAAGCCGAGGGTTGGAACTTATTCCGCTTAAATCAAATAAAGTAAGTTGGGGTTGTTCGTTAATTGTGATTGCTGTATCAACAGTCCAAGAATGTTGAGTTTCGGCACTATTTGAGAATAAATCAGTGGCTTTAATTAAAAAAGTATATTGATCATCTTCTAAATCATCATCGTCGTAGGTTACGGAAGGCGGCTCGCAGGGCTCCCACTCCCCATCTCCGTATTCTGTGCCGCTTAATTTACATTCAATTTTATAAATATTCTCTTCTGCCACATCAAAGAAAAATTCAGCTGAAGTCATATTGGTGGGATCAAGCGGGGCGTCCTTAATTGTAATTTGCGGCGGAGTGCTGTCAATTTCGTTAAAAATTTCTTCCAAGCTTAGTTGAGAATAAGATTGGTTTTCTTTTTTCGGGGTGGGGGCTTGAATTTCAAAATCTTCAGCATTGTTTCCATCATCTTTATAACTGCTGTTTTCTATTTTTCTGCCCAGGGATTGATAATAAATATATTGAGGATAGGGCTCGCGGTCTCCTTCAAATCCTAATTCTTTTAACCAATCGCCTATCGGATCCTGAGTTTCTGGATCTTCGGGGAAAGCCGTTCTCTCAAGTAAAACATTATTAAATTTGCCCCAACCAACGGCATCAATGACTTTTTCGGTATTTTCTGGTCCGTATTTTAAAGCAATGCCGTTATGGGGAGAAATAGCCTGGCTGGTTGATGCATCGGCGATTGAAGAAAGATAATCTCCTCTCGTCCAGAGATAATAGCCATGGGGCGGAATCTTGGTTTCCGACTCGAAAAGCCAGGATTTAATAGATGTATCTTTACCGCTGGTTTTTGCCCGTTTTACCAATCTGTAATTTTTGAGATAAACCTCAAAATCATTTGGGTTGTACAGTTCAATGAAATCTTTTTTGGTGTCCCCGGTATCAATTCCAGCTTCAATTTGAATTTCGGTAATTAAAATTTCTGGCGGTTTCTCATAGTCCCACTTTTCCGGCGTTTGGCTTTCTTCGCCCTCATCCTCATCCTCATCCTCATCCCCATCTTCTTCTTGACTATCGTCACCTTGTTGATTGTTTTGACTGCTTCCTCCACCCGGAGAAGAAGGGGGAGAATAACACTCAATTATCTTGCCGTCAGGATTGGTTTTGCTTTGAGGGTTAGAATAATCACTAATTCTAAAATCGTTTTTATTGTCATTATTGTCAATGTAGCTTCCGTTTTCTTTTTCTCTCTCAAGGCTCTGACAAGCCGGAGGATTTTCGGGAAAGGGGGATTTCTCAACAAATGGATTTTGAAGACCGGTTCCCCAGGCTACCTCGTCAATCGGATTATTATTGTCGTAGCGATCAAAAAGAGCGACGCTATTGTTAGCTGAAATATTCTGTTTGGTAAAAGTATCGGCTTCAACCAAAGAAGGATAATCCTCTTCTTCCGAGCTTGCCCACAAAAAATATCCCAGAGCCGGAATAGTGCTCCCTTTCGGGAATTCTCTGATTGAGTATTCCGTCCCACTATCGGTTCTTTTCTTTAATTGCCACCCGCTGATATCCACCGACTCTTGATTTGGATTATAAAGTTCTATAAAATCTTGTTTGGTATTTTCTCCCTTAATTTGTATTTCAGTGATGAGAATTTTTTCTAGACGATAAGTTTCTTCCGTTGCTTCTTCGTCATTTATGCTTTCTTCTTTATCTTCTTGGTCTTTTTCTTCTTTTCTTTCATCTTTTGGACTATTTTTTGCTTTTGGAGTTCCCCAGATTCCATTGTTTTGATAGCTGGAATAAGTGTGCCATCTT
>JAGYOS010000035.1 GCA_018399475.1 bacterium | reverse complement strand
GGTACAGATTGTACTCTTTCTTATTATTCTGAAATAGACGGTGCGGATAGGAATGTTAATTGTAAAGATTAGCCTTTTGTCTTTTCTTTTCTGCCTAAAATTGGTTCCGGATTTTTTCTCTTCCGGTTTAAACTAATAGTTGTGATTTTATTTTAAAGAATGCCATGAAACTTGATTATAAAAACAAGAAAGTAACCGTTATGGGGCTGGGTCTTCAAGGAAGTGGAATATCGGTAGCGGCTTTTTTTTCTAAAGCGGGTGCTAAAGTTACCGTCACTGATATTAAAACCAAAGAAAAATTGGAAAGTTCTTTGAAAAGATTAGAAGGCTATAAAAATATCAAGTATGTTTTGGGCCAGCACCGGCCTGAAGATTTTGCCAAAGCCGATTTGATTATAAAAGGTCCGGGCATTGCGGGAGATTCCAAATACTTGGAGATAGCCAGGAAGAATAAAGTTCCCGTTGAAACCGAAGCCGGCGTTTTTTCTGATTTGGTTGAGAGCTATGTAATAGGTGTCACCGGCACTCGTGGGAAAAGCACCACCGTTCAATTGATTTATGAAATTTTACAGGAAGCCAACAAGAGAAAAATATTAATCGGGGGCAATATTGCCCATAAACCTCTTCTAGGGCTTTTAAAAAATGATAAAAAGGGGAATCTTATGGTTTTAGAGCTTTCCAGTTTCCAGCTTGAAGGGATTGAGCCTCATCAAAAAAGTCCCCAAATTGCCGTTATTACTAACTTAATGGCTGACCATCTTGACCGCTACAAAGATCTGGATGCTTATTACAGGTCCAAAGAAACCATAATCAAACACCAAAAAGAAGGGGATTATGCGGTTTTAAATTATGATGATGAAAAAGTGAAAAATTTGGCTTCCGGTTTAAAATCGGAAGTTTGGTTCTTTTCAATGGGCAAAATGGGAGGCGGCAGAGTTGTTTTTGTGTTTGAAGATAAAATTTTTGCCAGGAAAAGTGAAGAAAGCGAGACTGAAGAAATTGCTGACCTAAAAAAATTAAACTTAATTGGCAAACATCGGGTTGCCAATGTTTTAGCGGCAGTTGCGGTGGCTGTTATTTTAAAAATTCCCGCTAAAAAAATAAGAAAAGCCCTGGATGATTTTAAAGGCATAGAACATCGGTTGGAAGTTGTCAGAGAGATGGAAGGAGTGCTTTATGTTAACGATACCTCAGCTACTATTCCCCAAGCGGCTTCTATGGCTATTAATTCTTTTCAAGGCTCTATAGTTCTTATCGCCGGCGGTTCTGATAAAGGTTTAAGTTTTGAAAATTTAGTGGAAGAAATTGTCACCAAGGTAAAATATTTAATTCTTTTGCCCGGCAAGGGGACTGAACGCATGCTGAGAATTTTAAAAAGAGATTTCCCTCCGGAAAGAAAACCGGCTCAATCCGATTTTGATTTCAAAACGGTTGATAATCTTGAGGAAGCAGTCGCTCTGGCTTACCAAAAAGCGGAAACGGGAGATGTGGTTTTATTGTCTCCCGGTTGTGCCAGTTTTGGAAGTTTCTCTAATGAATTTGAAAGAGGGGATGAATTTAAATTTTTGGTCGCCGATCTTTAATCTTTTGGGACAACTCGGAAGATTAATAATTATTTTTTAAAACTTTTTTTCTTCTTTTTAATAATTGGCTTGTTAACTTAAAGCTAACTGAAAAGTTAGTTTTATTTTTATTATGCCAAGAATCAATCGGGGGAAGTTATTTCTTCTCTCTAATCTGTTTTTTATCGGGGGAATTTTAGCCGGCCGTTTTTTTG
This sequence comes from bacterium, assembly GCA_018399475.1. Classification (GTDB taxonomy): domain Bacteria; phylum Patescibacteriota; class Minisyncoccia; order CAIUEV01; family JAHKAQ01; genus M55B174. The sequence continues at coordinate 4 of JAGYOS010000035.1, read as the reverse complement.
CAAC
>JAGYOS010000034.1 GCA_018399475.1 bacterium | reverse complement strand
AATTAAGGAAAACTCAATTAAAAATAAATCCTAAATTACTTTTAAACGGAGTTCTTAAGAGAAATTTTTATTTTTAAATTATGTCAATTCCCCATAAAATAGCTTTTAATACTGTTTTTTCTTCTCTTACTAAAATAACCTGGACTCTTGTTGCCCTAGTCTCTCTTGGTTTAATAACAAGATATTTGGGTGCGGATGGCTTTGGAGAATACACAACTGTTTTAGCTTTTTTCTTTATGTTCTCAGCCCTTAGCGATTTGGGCCTTAACCAAATTGTTTTAAGGGAAATTTCTTTTAGAAAAAAAGAAAAAAAAGAAAGTCAAATTATTTCAACAGCCTTTACTCTAAGGTTGTTGGTTGCCTTTTTAGCAATCACCTCTTCTTTTTTGTTGGTTGAATTTTTACCCTACTCGGAAAATATTAAGAAAGGTATCATTTTAGCTTCTTTTGGATTAATTTTTTCTTCCGGTTATCAGATTTTGGTAACTGTTTTTCAAAAAAGATTTTTAGTTTACCAGGTATCAATAGCGGAGTTGATTGGTAGAGTTTCCAATTTAATCTGGGTTTTTGTTTGTATCAACTTAAAACTGGGTCTGCTTTGGGTTCTGGGTGGAATGATCGCTTCTTGGCTAAGTACTTTTTTAATTGTTTTTGTTTTGGCTCAACTAAAAATCAGGTTTCGCCTCAGGTTTAACTTTTTGGAGTCAAAAAAACTTTTAAAAAATGCTCTACCCTTGGGAATTTCAGCTATTATTACTTTTATTTATTTTAGAGTGGATACGATTATCCTTTCTATAATTAAAGGGGTTGGGGATGTTGGAATTTATGGTGCGGCTTATAAAATAGTTGAAAATGTTGCTTATTTCCCAGCAATGTTTATGGGTTTAATTATGCCCCTCTATGCCCGATATATGTTTACCGATAAAGAAAAATTTCAGCGAGTGGCTTCCAGAGTTTTTGATGCCATTTCCTTTATTGCAGTGGGAATCGCTTTTGGTATTTTTGCCTTAGCTCCCAAGATAATAATTATTATTGCGGGAGAAGGCTTTGAAGAGTCTATTCTTGTTCTTAGGATTCTCTCCCTCTCAATTTTAGGGCTTTTTTATGCCCAATATTTCAATACTATTTTAATTACTGCCAATCTTCAAAAAAAACTATTAATAATTTTTAGTGTTTGCGCTGTTTTTAATATCTTTACCAACCTTATTTTTATTCCTAAGTATTCTTACTTAGCAGCCGGACTTATTTCCTCACTTACCGAAATACTCGTGCCGATTTTAGCGGCTTTTTTGGTTTTCAAGAAATGCCAATATTTTCCCAAGATTCAAGCTCTTTTTAAAATAATTCTTTCCGGTGTTTTAATGTTGCTATTTTTATTTTTTTCTACCGGTTTACCTATATATCTTCAAATTTTATTGGGTGGAGGCATTTATCTCTTGGCTACCTTTGTCTTTAAAGCTTTTTCCAAGGAGGATTTTAAAAAAATAATTAGAGCAAATTGAATCTGGCCATTATAATTGTTAATTTTAATACGGCGCGTTTGCTTAAAAAAACTCTTTCCATTCTTATTAAAAGCAAAGCGCTTGAAAGAAAGAGTATTATTGTTGTTGATAATGGAGAATTTTATAAAGGCAAAAGAGTATCTTTAAAAAAAATACTTGGCGGGTTGCCGTTAGTTAAAATTAAAGTTTTAGTCAATTCTGAAAATAAAGGCTTTGGTTTTGCCTGTAATCAAGGAGCGAGAAAAACAAATAAAAAAAATCTTCTTTTTCTTAATCCAGATTGTTTAATCCAAGAAAAAGACATTCGCCAACTTGTTGAAGCCCTTAATTCTTCTGCAAAAATAGGCATAGTGGCTCCGCGACTTTTTAATGAGAATCAGAAAGAACAACGCTGGAGTTTTGCCGCTAAATCAAATTTTCCCTTTAAAATTTTTAAAGGGAAAAAGGGAAAAAACGACCGGCAAATTTCCACTTCCGGAAACGAGGCGGTTGAATGGGTTACCGGAGCCTGTTTAATGGTTAAAAGGAAGGTCTTTTTGAAAGTAAACGGGTTTGATCCCAATTTCTTTTTATATTTTGAGGACAGAGATTTTTGCAAAAGAGTGAAAAAAGTTGGCTACGAAATTGTCCGCTGTTTGAAAGCCAAAGCTGTTCATTTTGAAAGCCAAAGTCATATTAGCTGGAGCAAGAGAAAAAAATATTATTATAAATCTCAAAGTTATTTTTTTAAAAAACACTACGGTTTTTTAATTGCTTGTCTAATAATGATTTTTAGGTCACCCTACTATATTAAAAATGTTTACTTTTCCAAATAGAAAAATTTTACTGCCGTTTTTTTTGCTGTTGTTGGGCCTGATTCTGGGAATAAGCGTTGTACTTAACCCGACAGGGACCCTTTTTATATTATTGGCCCTTTTGGTTGCTTTTTTAATATTTTTCTTCCCCGGTCTTTTTTTGATTGGATTCTTTTTTTCACTTCCCTACCTGCCGGCAATGAATTTGAGCATCGGTTTTGACCTATCTCTTGGAAGAGTCTTAATACTTTTTCTGTTTTTAGGATGGATTCTCTGTTCTTTGGTTAAAAAGTCTTTTAAGCTGCCTCTGAGAGCTACAGGAATCTTTTTAATTCTATTTTTAATTTGGATAGCCGGTTCTTATCTCTATTCTCCGATTACAGACAGAACTTTGCGTAAAATATTGGTTTTTTATAGTATTTTCCCTCTCTTTTTTATCAGTTATGGAATTTTTAGAGAAAGAGGAAAACAATTTATTTTAAAAGTTTTTAAAGCAGCCGGAGCGGGATCCTTTTTTGTTATTTTGTTTGGAATCCTTCAGTTTTCAGCTCAATTTTTTTTGGGAAGCCAATTAATCATCAATTTTTATTCAAATCACCTAGCTCCTTTTTTATGGGGAAAAACTGTGGCTTTGGCGGTGGAAAGGAATCCCAGTTGGTTTTTTGATGCGGGCTTCAGAGACTTGTTAAGAGCTTTCTCAACCTTTCCCGATCCTCATATGTTAAGTTATTTTTTAGCCTTTGCTGTTCCCTTGTTATTTGCTTTTGGATTTTTTCTGAAAGGGAAAATCAAATTTATTTATTTGTTGATGGCCCTGCTGGGTTTATTTGTTGAATTTTTAACTTTTTCCCGAGGAGGATATTTAGGTTTCTTTTCGGCCTTATTTTTTGTTCTAATCGTTCTCTCTTTTAGAATTTCAAGGCGCAAAAAGAAAAAAGTTTTTTGGGGAGGGTTGATTGTGGGCTTATTGTTGCCATTTCTACTCCTTTCTTCCAATCCGGTTTCTAAAAGAATTGCCTCAATTTTTAATATTTATGAAGGATCAAATCAAGGCAGGCTGGCAATTTGGGAGGAAGCTTTCGATTTATTTAAAGATAATCCTTTATTGGGCGTGGGCTTGGGTGCTTATTCTTATGAAATAAAACCCTCTGCCGATTATCGAGAACCGATTTATGCCCATAATTTATATTTGGAATTTTTAGCGGAGATTGGAATTCCGGGACTTGTATTTTGGCTGGGAATAATGTTTTCAGCTTTCCGGACTCTTTTTAGAAAGTATCTAAAGGATAAAAACGATAAATTGGGGGTAATTTCTCTTGCTTTAAGCTCTTCTTTAATTTGGTTTTCTGTACACTCCTTATTTGAAATGCCGGTTTATTCTCCAGTTATTTTATCTTTACTGGCGCTTACATTTGCTTTTGCCGCTTATTTGGAAAATAAAAAAATCAGCAATAAAATTAAAATCTGATTTTTTTAAAACCACAACTGAATTAATTGCCCGCCAACTCTTTTTTAGCTTTGGCTATCTCCATTAACTGGGCGGGATCGGAAGTTATAATTTGATCCTCGGTATAAGAAGCTACCACCCTGATGGCGGCGTGTTTTAAGCCCGCAAAAAATATTCCTTCACCTACTTTGCTCTCCAGGAGCATGAATTTTTCTTGATCGGTCAGGTAAAAAGTTTCACTGATTATATCTATAGAAGCGGGAGATTGTTTTAGAAGCAGTTGGATGGAAGAATTGGTAATAATTGGTTTGCCGTAAGGCGAATTTATAAAATCTGACACATCTTGAGTGATAGTGGTTAAGCCGGTAAAATATTTTCGGCAGCGTTTAGCAATTCGGAACATGAAATTTCCGGCATCTTCATGGGCCATCATTATCCAGGCCTCGTCAACAAATAAAAGACGCTTTTTCAAATTGGAACGAATTTGGTTCCAAATATATTGAAGGACTAAATACATAGCCACGGGCCTTAAAACCTCTTCCATATCGCGAATATTAAAAACTATCAATTGGGTATCCATCCTTACGTTGGTGAATTGGTTTAAGAAACCGGCGAAAGTTCCCTCGGTGTATTTCTCCAAGCGGGTAGCCAAGTCTTCCCCTCCACTCATATTTCTTAGAACATCGTATAGGAGGGACATATTGGGAGGATCTTGAGAAGTTGTTTTGAAATTGGGAGAATTGGGAGTGATATCTTTGACGGCGTAAGTTTCTCTAATGGCTTTATCTAAAATAGAATCTTCTTCAGGAGTAATGTTACCCATTACAAGTCGCATAAGCCCCAAAATATTAACAATGCCGCTTCTTAAAATCTCTTCCGGATTATCATCTTCTTGCATTACCGGCAGGTCAAAAGGATTAATATGGTTGGGAGAAATTAAGGAAATTTTAATAAAAGACCCTCCCACCGCTTCACAAAGATGTTTATATTCGTTTTCGGGATCAATAACAATTACCTGGGAACCAAACATTAAAGAACGTAAGATTTCAAGTTTAGCGGTGTAAGACTTGCCGGCTCCCGACTTAGCGAAAATTACCATATTGGCATTTTCCATTTTAAAACGGTCAAATAGAACTAAGCTGTTATTGTGGCGGTTTATTCCGTACAAAATGCCACTATTAGAGCTTAAATTGGAGGAAGTAAACGGGAAAGAAGTTGACAGAGGCGAAGTATTAAGATTGGTTGAAGCATCTAGTTCATCATTAGCGAGTGGAATTGTTGAAGCAAAGCCTTGTTCCATTCTAAAGACAGAAGGTTTGAGGTAAACCAAACGAGCCTCCAGGGTAGATTCAATAGTGGAACAAACATCACTTAATTCTTTTTCCGTTTCTCCGTAAACTGTAATATAGACTCCAAAGCGAAAAAATCTTTCCACTCCCTGCTGAAGCCTATCTCGTAAATCCTCAATGTCTTGGAGAGAAGTTTCCAAGACAGGATCTCTTATTTTTCCGGCTTGTGTTTCCAGTGTTATCCTGGACTGCACCTGAGTGGCTGTTTTGCGCAAGGATTTTAGAATAACACCGGTATCAACCGGATGAATAAACATGGAAACATCAAGCATCTTATCCAGATTAATAACCGGAGAGAACCAACCGGTTTGAAGATATCTGGGATAAGCTATAACAAACAGTGTTCTTAAAACTCTATTTCCTACTCTTAAAGTAGAAGGAGAAACACTGAAAGACGCCGGAGCTATTAAATCCTTAATTGTTGCCAAACCCTGCAAATAAGCCTCTTCGGCGTTTATTGGCGGCTCAAGCCCTTTGCCTTTTTTCTTCTTTTGTTTTCCAAAAGATAAGAAATCAATCATAAAAAATTAAACCTTAAAGTATTTAGGCATATAAAGAAGTATTGACAGCCATTCCTTCTATGGGGGCCAGTTCAAGTTTCTCAATCGGTCCGGGATTGTAAATGGCATAATAAAGTTCAATCAATTCCTGGGTATTTAAAATGGCTAAACGCAGTCCTGTTCCGGTCAATCCGTTTTGAATAAGGTCTACTCTTTGCCATAGTTGGTCTTTATAAACTTCCAGACTTTCCTTTCTTTTCTTCTTGGTGGCTTTTTCAGGAGAAAATATTTCAAAAATATGATCTTTTAGTTTGCTTTTTTGATTTTCAGAAGGTGAGAAAGGGACAACAATATAAAAACTTTTATTTACAATGTTTATAGTGGCGGCCATGTTGGAGATATACTGGATATAATCTTCCATTTGCAGATGAAGAAGTTCGTTGGTTTGTTCTCGTGATAGAGATTTTAGTTCGTCAATATAGTGTTTTAAATTTATTTTTCTGGAACTGATAAAAATTTGAACCGGAAAATCCAAAGAATTTAAAAAACTTTGGTATTGGTAAATAATGGCGTCTTGTTCATCGCTGGATTTAAGGTCAAAATTAATAGAGGAAACCATTAAAACAGCCCGAAGAGCGCCGTTTTTTAAAATAACAACTCCGTCTTTTATTTCTTCAATATCTAAAAATTGCTGAGTACTCCCGGTTTGCTTATTCTCTTTAATTAAATTTTTTGAATGGAGAGACTGGTCCATTTATTTTTTTGTATTTATTTTCAAGGATTAAAGGCGTTGGTGAGATTCTTTTTCTAAAATAGCTTCCGCATCTTCTTTCCTCTTCAGTCGGTTGCTTCGTTCCTTATTTCTGATTGTCGCTCCGGTTTCCTCGCCTCTTTTTTCTTTATTTTGATTAAATTTTACAGCTTGAACTTTCGGGCTTGCGAAAAGAGCGTCCGTTGCCTTGTCCTCCGTTATGGCTTTAAAAAATTTTTCATCAGAAGCCCCATTTCTACCATCGGAATCCAGAATACTGGCCAATCTTTTAACTTTTTGGCGGGGAAATTCCTTTTTGGTGATGATTATTTCCATATCTTTGTCTTTTTCCTCGCCCGGCTTAAACTGTTTTTTGCCTCTTTTCCAAACATATTGTTTATCTTTGCTTCCGTAGAGAAGAATATTTCCCAAAAAAGCAATTAAGCTTTGGTTGTAGGGTCGGAGAAAAGCAAAAGCGCAAGCCAATCCTCCCACAATTATAGCGATAATAATAAATAAAGAAAGGTCAAAAAAATGATAGAGAATGAGAAGTAAAACTCCTCCTCCTAAAAGCCATAAAAACTGTTTTCCGGTTAATGGTCCGATAATAGTGTCTTCTATGGTAACTTCTTTTGGTACTTTAGATCTCATGAATTATTTAATTAAATAATATGATTCCTTTATTATTGTCTATCGGCAAAGGAGTTTCCTTGTCGTGTGATTCTATAAGCATCTCCAATTTGTGGCGTTCCTCGGAACTTAAATTCTTGGCATTGGCTGATCTAAATAAAAACTCTCTTCTTTCATCTTCGGTATTTTTTATCGCTCCGAATTGGCTTCGGTAATCTATAAGCCAATTTTGAACAGTGGGATCAATATTTTCTTTTCTCCCCATTAAAATAATCGGCTTTGAAGTAACAATCTGGTTAGCTATTTGCGGATTGGATTTAAGGGCTTCCCGAATACTTTTTTGAGAAACATCTTCTTTCTTTGTCGGCTTTTGAGAAAAGGTTGTCTCTCTCTGTGAAGCATTACTGTTGCTAATCCTGGCATTGTTACCCTCAGTTTCTCGGATTTCTATTTGAGGCCGGGGTTTTTCTTCCACTGCTTGAGGCTGGGAAGTCTGAGCTTGAGGAACTTGAGGCTGGAGCCTTTCTTTTGTCGGAATTTCCGAACCAAGGATCTGATTTCCTTTTGGACTCTGAGCTTGGTTTTGATTTATATTCGGATTTGGTCCCGGAACTGTTTGAGCATTTAAACCTCCTTGCTTATTTTGCGGTTGAAAAATTCGGGATTGAGTTGAAGGAGGAACGTTTTGTCTCAAAGGTCTTTTTGGAGCGGTCGGTTGAGGAAATTGTCGCGCTGTTTGTTTTGGAGGCCCTGCTTGTTTAATCTGTTGAACCGGTGGCTTATTTTGAACCGGTGGCTTACCAAGGGCTTGTTCTTGAGGATGTTGAGCCGATTGTTTTTGGCTGTTAATTCCAAGAGTTTGTGTTTCCTGATTATTCTTTCCTTCTATTTTTTCCACCTCGTTCATAATTTGCTTAATGGTAAATATTTTTGTTGATTCAAATATCAAGAGCAGTTTCTCCAATATTTTTTTATCAGCGGAAGAGAGAGATTGAACATTGGCCGATTCCGACAAATATTTTCTGACAGCCATTTCATTTTGTTTGTCTATTCCATATATTTTTACATAATCTCTCGCCCAATTTCCGAGAGTGGGCTTTACTTTAAGATTGTCTTTTAAAAGAATTGGCTGGACACCCAAAGGTTCCTCGTTTCTAAGAATCGCTTCTAATATTTTAGGAACCGATTCAAACCAAGCATTAACCGGCGAAGCTAAATATTTTATCCGCAAAGCTTTTTTCAAATCAAAAGTTTCGCTGGTTAAAGGGATAAGTAAATAGTTGGCTAGAAGATTCAATTGCTCCGCTTCAGTCAAAGCGGGAAAAGCTACCCACTGCATGCGGACTTTTAATTCCCGGAGCCAATCCTCATTAAGATTTTCAATCCCGGATCTGCTTTCAATTTTTTCTAAGGATTCAAGAGCTCTTTTTGTATCTTGATCTTCCCAAGCTCTTTGGCTGGTTTCTAAAAATTCTTTTGTTTCGGGACTAATTTTTTCCTGATTAGTTGCCATAGCTACTTTTAAGTTTTAAATAAAGTTAAAAATATTTATAACCGGTTCCGGCTTGAGTTGTCTGATTTGGACCTGAACCGCTGGCTTGAGTTGTTTGGTTTGAACTTGAACTTCCTGCTGATTTTTTATTGGTTTTTGTCTCACTGGCTATTCGCAATTCTTCTAGCTTTTCCAAATGTTCCTTGCTTAAGTTATCCCTAACGCTTGCGTCTTCTAAAAACTCTTTAATTTTTTCAATTTCTTTCGGCGCTATGGTTTTTCCTTTCTTTTGGGAATCTATAAATCCGGAAGAAATGTTTTTGATAGCGATTTCAGCTGTATCAGCAACCTCTTTTTTACCATCGGGAAGGGTTTTAAATATTAAGTCAGCTTGGAAATTTCTCGCTAAAGTTTTAGGTTCTTGAGAAGAGAAATATTTATCCAAAGAGTCAAGTCTTTCTTGTTTGGTTGCCACTCGTCTTTTTTTGGTTAAGGGGTCAATTATTGTTTTGTTCATTTCACTATAATTTTTATGTTCCTCCGCCAAATTATCCAAATCAGCCATTAACATTTCTCCTGCTCTAATCTTCTTTCCCTTGAATCTTTCCTTGATAAATCCTTCCAAATTCCCATTGGGTAAGATGACGCCCTTATCTTTAAGTTCCGCTTCAACCTTTACTCCCTTACTGGCTAAAAGCCGAATAGCTGCTTCTATTTCGGGAGCTGATGTTGCATATTTTATTCCTTCAGCAACCTGGTCGGTAGTTCTCGCTCCTGATTTTATTTGTTCCATTAAATTAGTTACTTTTTGGTCGTTAATCCTATCTTCATAATAAAACGCCTGCCATTTTTTCTTTAAAA